>CAYWUD010000112.1:0-7395 GCA_964461355.1 uncultured Pseudomonadales bacterium
CGCCGATACAGAGGGAGGCTTCGTGCAGACCGCGAGTACTGAAATTCTCGCCAAAGGCACCGGGCGCCCCCAATAACGGATGAGCGCCAAGCAGGGTACGCCAGTAGGCATAATGCTCGATCGGGTAGCAGTGGATCGCCTTCTCCGCTCCGCCGTGCACGCGCAGATCGCCCTGTTCATCGCCCACCAGCCCCGTTACGCCGACCCATACGGACCCGATCACCGGTGTTTTCACAATTGCACTGGGTTCACCGAGCGCCGGCTGGAGCTGGGTCCGCCCCTGCAGCAGCGTTTCAACCTGCCCCAGTCGTTCGAGCATCATCATTCTGCGTCCTCGGTATCGCTGCGTTCGGCCCATAGAATCAGGGCCAATGCCGTCAACGACAGCAGCGCAAAGCCGCTTACCAACGGGTACAGGGTGGCATTGAAGCTCTGCCCGATCAGCACGCCCAGCGGCACCGAGATAAAGGTCGACAGCGAGCCGACCACCGCCGCCCCGAGACCGGCAATCGCACCCAAGGGCTCCATCGCCTGCGCATTGAGGTTACCGAACAGCATGCCGACAGCAAAAAAGCACAGCTGCAGAAACAGCATCAGCATCCACAGCGGCGGTACCCCGGAAAACTGCCACAGCACCGGCAGAAACAGCAGTGCCAGCAGTGCAATCGCCATCAGCGCCAGCCGGCACAGGCGGGCCATGCCATAACGCATCACCAGCCGGGTATTGAGCAGCGATGCCGCCCCGACCGACAGTGCGAGGATGCCGAAATACAGCGGGAACCGGCTACCGAGCCGGTACAGATCCTGAAACAGCGCCTGGGCACTGTTGAGGTAACCGATAAAGGCCCCGAACACCACACCGCTGGCCAGGGTATAGCCGAGCGTCATGCGCTCGCCGAGCACGTGGCACAGTCCGTGCCAGAGTGCCAACGGCCGAAACGGACGGCGCCGCTCGGGCGGCAGGGTTTCCGGCTGGCGCAGGGCGAACCAGATCAGCGCCGTGGCCGCCATCAGCGCCAGAGCAACAAAGATGGCATGCCAGTCGGCCAGCCACAGCATCAGCTGACCGAAGGCCGGCGCGATGACCGGCACCAGAATAAAAACGGTCATGACAAAGGACATCACCCGCGCCATGACCCGCCCCTGATAACGATCGCGAACCAGTGCCACAGCGACGATCCGTGGCCCGGCTGCACCCAGCCCCTGCAACAGCCGACCGCCGAGCATCTGCCCAAAACTCTGCGCAAACAGCGAGCACAGACAGCCGATAAGAAACAGGGCGATCCCGAGATAGATCGCGCGCTTGCGCCCCCAGCTGTCGGACAGGGGGCCATAGAGCAGCTGACCTGCGGCCATGCCGACAAAAAACACGCCGATCACCAGCTGACTGGCATTGCCACCGGCTGCACCGAGATCACCGGCAATGGCCGGAAGCGCTGGCAGCATGGCATCGATCGACAGCGCGACCAGCGAGATCATCAGCGCCATCAGGATCACGAATTCGGTAAAGGAAGGCGCGGTATGTGGATTGGACGACGACATCGGCAGGTCTCGTTGTGTTCGGAGCATTTGAAGCGAGTGCTAACTAAGCATTTAAGGCTAGGCAGTACAGCTCGTTGTACGCCTCTGCGCCCGCGCCGCCCATACGTAGCAATACAGCGGCACTGTGACACGAATATTTGCGCATTGCTGACGATTTCCCAATAATGGGCTGTATTTTGTAATAGAAGCTTAATAAAAATTTAATTTACGGATATGGCAGTAATTAATTATTCAGCTACTCGCAAGTATTGATTAAAAAATAGTTGATCAATAAAAAAACTATTTTGTACGATGCCTTTCGGGAAATACCTACCCGTCTGTAACAGATCCAACAGCAGTTGATTCAACAAGGACTAAGGAGAGGACCACTCTTATGGCTGGCGGTGGCGTCATTTTGTTTATTGTGGTCGCCTACATGGCGATCATGCTCGGGGTCGGGTACTACTCGACCCGCAAGATCGAATCGAACGAAGACTTTCTGGTAGCCGGTCGCCGGCTTGGTCCGGTGATGCTTGCCGGTACCCTGGCGGCCACCGAAATCGGCGGCGGCAGCTCGCTTGGCGTGGTCGAAAAGGCCTACGGTGACTGGGGCCTGTCGGCCATCTGGTACGTACTGGCGATGGCCGTCACGCTGGTGATGATGTCGCTGATCGCACCCAAGCTGCGCGGCGCGATGGTGAAAACCATCCCCGAGTACTTCAGCCGCCGTTACGACAGCAAAAGCGGCCTGTTGACCGCCGTGATCATGCTGCTGCCGCTGATCGGCCTGACCGCGGTGCAGTTTATCGCCTCGGGCGTGGTGCTGTCGGTGGTGACCGGCTGGGACTACACCTACGCGGTACTGCTGGTGGCTCTGGTGGTCACCATCTACTCGACCATGGGCGGACTCTGGGCGGTATCGATGACCGACTTTATCCAGATGTTTATGATCATCTTCGGTATGGCCATCGTACTGCCGTTCTCCCTCGAAGCGGTGGGCGGCTGGGAGACAGTAACCACTCACCTTGAAGCAACCGCACCGGAGGCGCTGTCGTTTACCGCCGGTATGGGGAGCGGCACCCTGATCACCCTGATCGTGATGTACTTCATGTCCTTTACCGTAGGCCAGGAAGTCACCCAGCGTCTGTACGCCGCCAAGGACGAAAAAAGCGCCATCAAGGGCGCCCTGCTGGCGGCGGCGATGTTTGCCACCTTCGCCCTGATTCCGGCCTGCCTGGGTCTGATCGCGCGTACCATGGTCGACCTTGGCATGATCGATGGCCAGATGATCATGGCCGAAGGCGCCCGCTACGCCCTGCCGGTGCTGGCCGTGCAGATCATGCCGCCGGTTCTGGTGGGCCTGCTGTTCGCCGGTATCATTTCGGCTACCATGTCCAGCGCCTCGTCCAACCTGCTAGGCGCCGGTTCGATCTTCGCCAACGATATCTACAAGAAGTATCTGATGCCTGATGCCTCCGACGAGGAGCTGCTGAAACTGGCCCGCATCACCATGTTCGGGGTCGGTCTGATCGGACTGGCGATTGCCGTGCTCAACACCAAGGCGATCATCAGCCTGCTGATGTTCTGCTTTACCCTGCGTGCCGGCGGCGCCTTTATCCCGTATGTGATCGGTCACTACTGGAAGAAGGCCGGCAAACAGAGTGCCTGGGCCGCGCTGGTGCTCGGCAGCGGTGCCGTTCTGGCGGTGCAGTACGAGCTGATCAGCTTCTTCGGTCTGGATGCGATCTTTGCGGGCCTTGCGGTCAGCCTGCTGAGCTATGTGATCGCCGCCCATCTGTGGCCCAACAGCGAGCAGGAAAGCGCGGCGCTCGAAGGCGAACCCGAACTCTGAGCTCGACCCTGTTAGCATCTGGCCCCGGCACCCGCCGGGGCTTTTTTAGTGCTCTGACGCCACCCGAAACCACTCAGCTGTGAGCGTTTACTCAGCCGGCAGCACCCTCCACAAAGGGGCACAGCAGCAGTTGCGTCCTTTAAAAAAATCACTATGATGCGCGCTTTGATCTCTACTGAACGCATTGACCATGAATGCTCCGATTGTCCGCCGGTTATTGAAGCCGGCACTGCTGGGCGGACTGGTGCTGATCGGCGTCGCCCTCTACCACAGCGGCCTGCTCGAACTGATCCATCCTGACCGCCTGCCCCAACTGCAACAGCAACTGCAGGCGCTGGGCGCCCTGGCGCCGCTGGTGTATATCGCAGCCTGGATCGCAGCCTGCCTGCTGTTTCTGCCCGGGCTGCCGCTCGGTATTCTCGGCGGCCTGATGTTCGGCCCCTTCTACGGCACCCTGTATGCATCTCTGGGTTCAACTCTCGGCGCCTCGGCGGCCTTTGTGCTGGCCCGCTATGCCCTGCGCGCACGCGTAGCCCGCTGGATCAGTCGCTCCCCGAAGCTGACGCAGATCGACCGCGGCGTCGAACGTCAGGGCTGGCGCATGCTGATGCTGACCCGCATGGTGCCGCTGTTCCCCTTCAACATGCAGAATTACGTCTATGGCCTGACCGCCATCCCCCTGGGCCAGTACGTGCTGGTGTCCTGGCTGTGCATGCTGCCGGCCACCACAGCGGTCTGCCTGATGAGCGGGGCGCTGGCCGAAGGACGCGGCGAACTCGGCCGTACCCTCGGCTATCTCGGACTCGGCGCCGCCCTGTTTGTCTTGCTCTCCTTTCTGCCGCGTTACCTGCTGCGCCGGAGCGCCCATGCAGATGACGCATCCCATAATGAAAACTCAAGGAACCTCCCATGCATAAACGACTGAGTGCATTGCTGCTGGCCATTGGCGTAGCTGCCACCTCTGTGAACGCCGCCGAACTGAATCTCGATGTGCTGCAAAAAATGCAGCAGCCGCGTGAAAACTTCCGTGTCTGCAGTGACACCGGCTACCCGGTGGGCACCGCACTGCGTTCGGTGGACGATCTGGCCAAGCAACTGAACGAACGCGCCGACCTGGTGGTGGTGGATTTTCGTAACGCCAAGCTGCCCGGCGGCTATATTCCCGGCGCCATCAAGATTGCCCACGATGACGTGATGGAAAACCGCGATGGCCGCAAGCGCATGCTGGTTTCCCAGCAGCAGCTCGAACAGGTGCTGAGTGCCGCCGGTATCGACGCCGATGACCGTGTGCTGATCTACGATGACAACAACAGCCTGTGGGCCACCCGACTGTGGTGGACCCTCAAGTCCTACGGCCACGAGCAGGTACAGGTACTCAACGGCGGTCTGGCCGCCTGGAAAGCGGCCGGTCATGACACCGAGCTGAGTGCCGCCAGCCGTCCGGCGACCCGCTATCAGGCCAAGGGGCTCGATGCGAACTACATCGCCGATTACAACGAAGTCGTCAGTGCAGAGCACTCCGCAGAGGACGTACTGCTCGATGCGCGCGGCACCTCCGACACCGAAAAAGGCATGATCTCTGGCGCCCACAATATCGAGTGGAGCGAAACCCAGAACGCCGACGGTACCTTCAAGTCCACCGAGGAACTGCAGAAGCTGTTCGCTTCACGCGGCCTGAGCCCGGATCAGCGCGTGATCAACTACTGCAACAGTGGCATCAAGGCCTCGATCAACACCTTTGTTCTGCGTGAGCTGCTTGGCTTTACCCGCGTGGAGAACTACGACGGCTCCATGATCGACTACCGCCTGTCCCAGAAACAGGTAGCCGCTCAGTAAGCCACACCGATTTGGTCCAGCGCCCTTCGGGGCGCTTTTTTTGCCCGCACCAATTGCCTGAGGCGCTAAAAAAAGGACAATACTCGGCCAACAGTCACCGTCGCATACCGGCCCGCGGCCCCCAGGAACCCTTTATGTTTGAACAGTTACTTGCCTACTTTGAACAGCTGACGCCCGTCCAAGGCGCCCTGTATGCCGCCCTGGGAACCTGGTTTCTGACCGCTCTGGGTGCAGCGACGGTATTTCTGGTCAGCCAGCCCAGCCGCCGCCTGATGGACGGCATGCTCGGTTTTTCCGGTGGCGTGATGATTGCTGCAAGTTTCTGGAGTCTGCTGGCGCCGGCCATCGAGATGAGCCCCGGAGAAAGCTTCACCAAGGTGATGCCGGCCGCAGTCGGCTTCAGCATGGGCGCACTGTTTCTGTATGCCCTGGACAAGCTGATGCCCCACCTGCACCTTAACTTTCCGGACAAGCGGGCCGAAGGGATCAAGACCCCCTGGCACCGCACCACACTGCTGGTACTGGCCATTACCCTGCACAACATCCCCGAAGGGCTGGCGGTAGGTGTTCTCTTTGGCGGTGTCGCGGCCGGGATTCCCGAGGCTTCGATCGCCGCAGCCCTGATACTGGCGATCGGGATCGGGATTCAGAACTTCCCCGAAGGCATTGCCGTCGCCATGCCCATCCGTCGCCAGGGCGCCAGCCGTCTGAAAAGCTTCTGGTACGGTCAGCTCTCCGCTGCCGTCGAGCCCTTGGCAGCCGTCTTCGGTGCCGTAGCCGTCGTGTTCTTCACGCCGATTCTGCCCTACGCGCTGGCCTTCGCCGCCGGCGCCATGATCTACGTAGTGGTCGAAGAGGTTATTCCCGAAACCCAGCTCGAACGCTATACCGACGTAGCCACTCTTGGCCTGATCGGCGGATTCGTGGTGATGATGACGCTCGATGTCGCCCTGGGTTGATCCACGCACCAAACAAAAGCGCCCATCAGGGCGCTTTTTTTATGGCATCGCTTAGGGGGCCTCATTACGGGCGGTTTGCCCGTAGCCCGGCGCCGTCTGCAAGAAAAGGCGTTCAGCCTCGGTACTGGTGCGGCCCAGCACGGCATTGCGATGCGGGAAGCGACCAAATCGCCGGATCACCTCCCGATGCTCAAGTGCATGGGTCAGGTAGGGCGCCAGCTGTGCATGGCAAGCCGGATCGGTCTGCGCCATCAGCGCGCGTACCCGCTGTACGGACTGATCCTGATCCGCCAGAGACTCCGAGTGCTCGAACGGCAGATAACAGAACAGCCGCTCGATCGGTGCCAACAGGTGATCCTGCTCGGCGTCCACGCAGGCCCTGGCATGAGCCAGCGCCAGCGGATCGGCGGCAAACGCCTCTGGCAAGCCGCGATAGATATTGCGGCTGAACTGATCGAGCAGCAGCAGCAGTGCCAGCCGCCCCCGGGGCCACTGCCCCCAGTCATCCAGAGCACCGGCCAGCGCCTGCGCGTGCAGGGCACCGAAGCGCGCGCGGATCTCCTGATCGATACGTCCACCCTGCCGGGCGCCACCAAACCAGAGACGATTGCGCGGCGTCTTCGGAAAGCCCTGCTCCAGAGGACCAAACCAGTACGCAACAAGCGTGCGGACGGCCTCTGGCAGGGGGGCTTCCGATGCCACCGACATGCTAGCGCTTGCTCGGCGCCGGCTTGGCGCTCTTGAAGTCCTGCGCCTGAATCGGGAAGGTGAATCGACCACCGCCGACCCATTTAAGCAGCATCAGGCGGCGTTTGCTCCAGTCCTTGACCCGCCCGCGATGCTCGCGATCATCACCGGTCGTAATCACAACCGTGCCCGAATAGGCCGCCAGATCTTCCCAGCTCAGCCGTTGCTCGGCGGCCTCATCGCCGGCATCGACGTCATCGGCCACCGGGCTGAGGATTCCACGCTCCTCAAGCAGGCGCTGCACCGCCGTACGACCGCGAGCATCGACCAGCGGCGGCGCCTCGGTAAAGCCGACATCGGTCAGCTTGCGGCCATCGACCAAGACTTCAAGCCCCAGCAGCTGGGCATACTCTTCCTTGGGATAGAACGTCAGCTGCTCCATCCACTGGCTGGTCTGCGGCTGCAGACGCACCCGGATGCGGCTGCCGTCGAGCAGATAACTGCGGTAGGCATCCAGCAGGCTCGATTTCAGACCCAGTT
>CAYWUD010000113.1:0-7357 GCA_964461355.1 uncultured Pseudomonadales bacterium
ACGTCACCCCGAAGGAGCATCTGGGCCTGCCGAACAAGGACGATGTGAAGACCGGCATTATCACCTACAAGATCGCCGCCCACGCGGCCGATCTTGCCAAGGGCCATCCGGGTGCGCAGATCCGCGATAACGCCATGAGCAAGGCGCGCTTCGAATTCCGCTGGGAAGACCAGTTCAACCTGGCGCTGGACCCGGATACCGCACGCAGCTACCACGACGAAACGCTGCCGAAGGAATCGGCCAAGGTGGCCCACTTCTGCTCCATGTGCGGACCGAAGTTCTGCTCCATGAAGATCAGCCAGGAAGTACGTGATCTGGACGAAGCGCAGATCGAGGCGATCAACATGCAGGCGACTCAGGGCATGGATGAAAAGTCCGCCGAGTTCCGCGAACAGGGTGGCGAGGTATACCAGAAGGTATAATCAGCCCAGAGGGGGAGCACCGCTCCCCCTTCTTTTTAAAATCTCGCTGAGGATCACGCAGTAATGACTTCAGCCCGCCGTTATCGGGTCGACCTGGTCGAACAACAGACCCTCTGCCAGGCCAACTACGCCCGTCTGCTCAAGATCCTGCCCTTTCTCGGGCAACAGGATCACTGCACCTTTGCCGTGCCCTACCACGAGCGCGAAGCCCAGCTTGAGTTCGAGCGCCTCGAACGCACCCGCTACACCCAGCTTCTGGCCATCCGCGTCAGCGCCAACTGGTCGCCCCTGATCAACACACCCAGCATGCAGGTGCGCATCTATCATGATGCTCAACTCGCCGAGGTGATCGGCACCGACGCCCACCGCTACCTCGCCGCACGCTACTCCTATCCCAACACGCGCATGTATCAGCCGGACGAGAAACTGCAGCTCAACCGCTTCCTCGCCGACTGGCTCACCCATTGCCTGCATGGCGGCCATCTTGCCGGACTGCCGCACGGATACTAGATGCCACCGACTGGGCCACAAAATCGAGTTATTCCAGGTATAGTTCTGTGATCGGGATAGGAAAAACTCATACCCTGTTCGCCAGACTCAGGTGCTGTTGTTATAGTTAATCCAGTTTTCCAGCGAAATCGGGACCGCTTTGGCCATCACCGCTAGAAGGAGCCTCAGTTGAGCGGCGAGCACCGAGATTATCTGTGCGTAGTGCAGATTACCGACAGCCATCTGTTTGCCCAGACCGACCGGGTCCTTCTGGGAATTAACACCCAGAACAGCCTCGAAGCGGTCCTGGATCTGGTGCGCCACGAAGTTCCCCAGCCTGACCTGATTCTCGCCACCGGCGACCTCTCTCAGGACGGCAGCCAAACCTCCTACCAACGCTATCAGCAACAGCTCGGTACGCTGGGCGCGCCCGTCTACAGCCTGCCCGGCAACCACGATCTCGGTCAGGTGATGGCCGACAGCCTTTACCCCGGCTGGTCCGCCGACAAACTGATTGATCTCGCGGGCTGGCGCATCGTGCTGCTCGACTCGCATATCGACCACAAGGTCGGTGGCGCACTCGCTGACACCGAACTTCGCTTCCTTGAGCAGGCGCTCGCCGAGGCTCCCGACACCCCGACCCTAGTCTGCCTGCACCACCAGCCGGTGCCGATGGGCAGCGTGTGGATCGACCGTATCGGCGTGGCCGACAGCCAGCCGTTCTTCGCCCTGCTTGATCAACACCCGCAGGTACGCTGCGTGCTCTGGGGGCATGTACACCAGAGTTTCGACAGCCACCGCAACCGCGTTCGCCTGCTGGCCACACCGTCGACCTGCGTCCAGTTCACACCGCAATCGCAGGATTTTGCCGTCGACGAGCGCCAGCCCGGTTATCGCGAACTCCGCCTGTACGCAGATGGCCGCCTGGAAACACGGGTCAGCCGTCTGCCTCCAGGCCTGTTCAAGCCTGATCTGAATCAAGGCGGCTACTGAGTCCAGAACGCTCGATTATCACTTATGCCAGACTCTCAGCCTCCCCTGCTGCTCTATCTGCATGGCTTCAACAGCGGCCCGGGCTCGCTTAAAGCACGCCAGACCGGAATCTGGCTCAAAGGACGGCGCCCCGATATCGAATACTGGATACCGCAACTTCCCCACCGGCCACGGCTCGCCTGCAGCCAACTGCTTGACCCGCTTCTGCAGCAGGCACCCCAGCGTGAGATCGCCCTGATCGGCAGTTCTCTGGGAGCCTTCTATGCCCTCTGGCTGCAGGCCCAATTGCATCAAGCCGGTCAGCAGCGCAAAATTGCCCTGATCAACCCGGCACTGCATCCCGATCGTCTGCTCGAATCCTTCCGCGGGCCGCAGTACAACCCGTACACTAACGAGCACTATCTGCTGGGTGATAACCACCTGGCCGAGCTCAAGCAGCTGAAGATCGAACCGGCTCTGCCACAGGCGACCTTCCTGCTGTTACAGCAGGGCGATGAGCTGCTCGATTACCGCGAAGCGCTCGAACGCCTGCCACAGGCCAGAACCTGGTGCGAAGCGGGCGGCGATCATGCCTTCGCCCGGTTCGAACAGCGTCTCGACGAGATCATGACATTCTTCGGATTCTGGCCCGGCTAGAGTCCTTCAGACACAGCGAGCACCATGACTGGTACCTATACCGCCGAAGCAATCGAGGTCCTCAGCGGCCTGGACCCGGTACGCAAGCGCCCGGGCATGTACACCGATACCACGCGACCGAACCATCTGGCTCAGGAGGTGATCGACAACAGTGTCGACGAGGCGCTGGCCGGACACGCCACCGAGCTGCAGGTCATTCTGCACAAGGACGGCTCGCTGGAAGCGATCGACAACGGTCGTGGTATGCCGGTAGACATGCACCCGGAAGAGGGCGTCAGCGGTGTCGAGCTGATCCTCACCAAGCTGCATGCCGGCGGCAAGTTTTCCGGCCAGAACTACCAGTTTTCCGGCGGTCTGCACGGGGTCGGGGTCTCGGTGGTCAATGCCCTCTCCACGCGTCTGGAGGTCACCGTTCGCCGCGGCGGCCAGATCCACCGCATGGGCTTCATGGATGGCAACAAGGCCAGCGAACTGGAAGTGGTCGGCACCTGCGGCAAGCGCAACACCGGTACCAGCGTGCGCTTTCTGCCCGATCCGCAGTACTTCGACAGCCCGCGCTTTTCGCTGCTCAAGCTCAAGCACGTACTGCGCGCCAAGGCGGTGCTCTGCCCCGGGCTGAAGGTCGAATTCTGTGACCGCAACAGCGACGAGACCGTCACCTGGCACTACCAGGATGGCCTCAAGGACTACCTTACCGACGCCACCCGCGAGTGGGAGACCCTGCCGGCCGAGCCCTTCACCGGCACCTTCGCCAGCCAGCACGAGGCCGTCGACTGGGCCGTGCAATGGCTGCCCGAAGGCGGCGAACTGATCCAGGAAAGCTATGTCAACCTGATCCCGACGGCGCAGGGCGGTACCCACGTCAACGGTCTGCGGGCGGGCCTGCTCGAAGCGGTACGCGAATTCTGTGAATTTCGCAGTCTGCTGCCGCGGGGCGTCAAGCTGACACCGGAAGATCTCTGGGAACGCTGCGCCTTTGTACTGTCGGCCAAGCTCGCCGATCCGCAGTTTTCCGGTCAGACCAAGGAGCGCCTCTCATCGCGCGAATGTGCCAGCTTTGTCTCCGGCGTGACCAAAGATGCCTTCAGCCTGTGGCTGAACCAGCACACCGATCAGGGCGAAGCGCTGGCCGAACTCTTTATCAACAACGCCCAGCGGCGCATGCGTGCCAGCCGCAAGGTCGCGCGCAAGAAGGTCACCCAGGGGCCGGCGCTGCCGGGCAAGCTGGCCGACTGTTCCAGCAACGACGCCGAGCGCACCGAGCTGTTTCTGGTCGAGGGTGACTCGGCCGGCGGCTCCGCCAAACAGGCGCGCGATCGCGAGTTTCAGGCGATCATGCCGCTGCGCGGCAAGATTCTGAACAGCTGGGAAGTCGACTCAAGCGAAGTACTGGCCTCCCAGGAGATCCACGATATTGCCGTCGCCCTGGGCGTCGATCCCGCGTCCGATGACCTCGACGGCCTGCGCTACGGCAAGGTCTGCATCCTCGCGGACGCCGACTCCGATGGTCTGCATATCGCTACCCTGCTCTGCGCGCTCTTTACCCGCCATTTCCAGCCGCTGGTGGAACAGGGCCACGTGTATGTGGCCATGCCGCCGCTGTACCGCATCGATCTGGGCAAGGAGGTCTTCTATGCCCTCGATGAAGCGGAAAAGGAAGGTATTCTGGATCGCATCGAGGCGGAGAAAAAGCGCGGCAAGGTCAATGTACAGCGCTTCAAGGGCCTGGGTGAAATGAACCCGCTGCAACTGCGCGAGACCACCATGGACCCCAACACCCGCCGCCTGGTGCAGCTGACGGTCGAGGATTTTGGCCAGACCCACGCGATGCTCGACATGCTGCTGGCTAAAAAGCGCGCCAAGGACCGCAAGAAGTGGCTCGAAACCTACGGCAACCTGGTGCAGCTGGAACTCTAACCGAGGGGGCGTGCCCCCTCGCGCACAGAGGTACTAGCGCCCCATACCACAGGTAACCCCGAGACAGCTCCCGCTATTGAAGTCATATACGGTCGAATGGCCCCGATTCCCTCGCGGCAGGGGAACCCCCTTGGCAACAAAGAAGGTCGCTGAATGCGCCCCATACAGGCCGGCAGGGTAGGTGAACGGCTTGAGCACCACATAGGCATTGTGCAGCATGGGTTGGGGCGGTTTGGGCTTCTCCCCGCCGACAATCGGGGGCACGTCACGATTGGACGTCTTGGCCGCGATCTGCGCCACCCAGGCATCGGCATCCGCCTGTCCGGCGCTGCGTAAAATGCCCTGGCGCAGCGCCTCCTCAAGCCCGGCCGGGCCCGCCAGAGGCGCCTTGGGATCCTTGAAACTCTCGGCACGCGTCGCTTGCGACGTCACCAGCCGCGTCTGACTGCCCAGAGGCGCTCCGACAACAATCTTGCCGTTTGCAACCGGCGGGTAAATCATGTCGACAGGCCGATCGAAGAGTCTGCGGGCCAGCGGATTGAGCTTGCCATAATGCTTTTCACCGACATAAAAGTATCCACAGGGACCACGGTTCGCATAACTGCTGTTAAGTACCGGAACCCTGTCGGGCAACCCGGCAACCGCCTGCCGGTGATAGCCCGAAACCATGACCGCGACAATTTCAGTGCCTTCACTCCAGCCTATATTCCAGATCGTCGGTTCATAAGCCCCCAGAATCAGCACTGTGGGCTGGTCGGGACTGTTGACGGCCACATCAAACTGGGTCGCCGTATGTCCGCTCTGATCGATCTGAAAATCAAGATCACGGCCGGAATAGCTGCCCGCGGCATAAACCTTGAACTGCGCCGGCAGCGTCAACGCGGAAAAAGCACAGGTGCGGCTCTGCGGTACGTCTGCGGGCACCTCAAACTCGAAGGATGACAATGACTCGGCCCCAACCGGACCGGTCAGCCCCCATGCAACAAGCACTGCAGCCATCAGCGGCTTCATACCGTTTCCCTCCCTGTCTGTTGGTATGCGTCCTGCAATGTCGTTCAGTGTATCCGCTATCTCAGTGCATGAATGACGAACCGATCAAACGCCGCATAAAAACGTCCAGAGCGGCAGGCTGACCAGCAGCAGCAGCGTCGAGAACAAAAACAGACGGGTCGCGCCCGAGCGGTACACGCCATAGGCTTCGGCAACCACGCAGACCGTGGCACCGGTGGGCAGGCTGGCCAGCAGGACGCCGAGCACCAGCCAGTGTCCCTCAATGCCGAAGAGCCGGAGAAACAGCCAGGTCAGCGCCGGCTGCACCAGCAGCTTGGCCCCATTGAGGCTGATCAGATCAAACCGGGAAACCGCTTCTGCCTCGTGCTCCTTCACCGCCAGCGCCATGCCGATGGCAAACAGAGCCACCGGCGCCGCAGTAGAGCCGAGCATCTCCAGCGGACGCGCCAGAAGTTCCGGTAGCGGCAACGCCAGCGCCGAACAGGCGATCCCCAGCACCCCCGCCAGCACCAGTGGATTGAGGCCTACCGCTTTGACCAGCTTCGGCGCAATGCTGAGCACGGTCTGTCCGGGAGGCATACGGTTCCACTCGAGGGTAAAGAGCGCCAGTACCACGGCCAGATTGCCAAGCATCGTGGTCAACGCCACCGCGATCAGCACATCGGCATCGCCGGGAAACAGCCCCAGCAGCAGCGGGATACCGACAAAGGACGTGTTCGGATAGGTCGCGGTAAAGGCGCGCAGGGCGCTGACCGCAGGCGTGTCGCGCTGAACGCCGCGACTGAGCAGAAAGACGCCAAGATAGGTCAGCAGCAGCCCCAGAGCAAACGCCAACAGAAAATCGGGACGCCAGATACGCTCCAGTTCCGCTTCGGCCAGAGAAACAAACAGCAGCAGCGGCAGGGCAAACAGATAGACAAAGCGATTCAGACTGATCCCGCTGCCTGCGGGCAACCAGTGCATCCGGGCACAGAGCGCACCGAGCAGCAGTAACGTAAAAACCGGGACCAGCGCATTGACCAGCAGCCACATCAGCTTCACCCTGAATAGCGACAGACGAGGGAGCCGATTATAGGCTCTCGGGTGCGAAGTTCAGCCGACATAAATACCTAAAAAGCAGCCAAAAGCACCGATCTAGAGGGGATTGTCCTGCTGCAAAGCGGCCAGCAGCTCGTCCAGTGTCGCCACTTCGTAATCGGCCCATCCGCTCCACGCAAAGAGCCCGCGATGATCCACATGCACCGTCGCCACACCCGCAGCACGACCGGCCATCAGGTCATTCAGATGATCACCCACCATCACCGCCTGGTGCGTCCCGGCCCGGGCCAGATGCAGCAGCTGCACGATGCCGTCGGGCGCCGGTTTCGGTGCGCTATGCTCACGCGCCAGCAACCAGTCGATCTTCGACCACAGGCCGATCGCACGCAGGGCGATCTCGGCACTGGCACTGCTGTTGCGCGTCAGCACCCCCAGACGCGCACCTCGCTCTGCCAGCCAACGGATCAGCGCATCGGCGCCGGGCGCCCGCTCGCTGCACGCGGCATGCTCAAGCTCGATACGATCGAGCGCCTGCTCCAGAGCGCTGCGCTCGGCACAGGGCTGCGCCGCAATCCAGGCCAGAATATCGGCATCGGGCGGAATTCCGAGTTCCTCGCGAATGGCGGCAAAATCATGCTGCGGCCGGGTCAGCGTACCATCCAGATCAAAGATCCACAGCGGCCGCAGCCCCAGTTCGGACAGGCTCTCGGCCACCCCTAGACCCCCACCGGCCATTCGCGAATCACGCCTTCCTGAGTCGATGACGCCACCAGCTCGCCGCTGCGGGTAAAGATCTGCCCCCGCACAAAGCCTCGGCCACCCGAAGCACTGTGGCTGTCTATCACGTACAA
>CAYWUD010000114.1:0-7318 GCA_964461355.1 uncultured Pseudomonadales bacterium
CGGAAACCCTCAAGCCCCTGTGCAACACCCTGGCCGAACAGATCGCCATCGGCATCAACTGTGCCGTGGCCGTCAATGCTGTCAATCTGGTGGCCCTCTGCCTGCTGGCCTCTGCGCGCCAGACGCTTGCCCGCGAGGCGCTGTGTGCGCAGATGGAGCGCTACCGCGCTCTGCTACAGCAGCTGGCCATCGCGCCGAACATCAGCCTGCCGGAAGGGGATACGGCTCAGCTCCTGGATCGGGTGCTGGAGCTTGGCCTGGTGCAGCAGCGCAGTGATGGTCTCGGCGAGCTGATCGAGGCACAGGGCAACCAGGCGGTACTGCTGACCTACTACCGCAACAACATCCAGCACCTGTTTCTGCTGCCTTCACTGATCGCCAGTCTGGTCCAGCACAGTCAGGGAATCGAGCGCGCGGCTCTGCAGACACTGATCCAGCAGATCTACCCGTACCTGCAGAACGAACTGTTCCTGCCCTGGACGGCAGACACACTGCCGCAGGCAATCGAAGATACACTGGCAGCCCTGGCACAGCAGGGGCTGGTGCGTCTTGAGTCCGGCCAGTGCCTGCCTCCGGCACCGGACAGCAGCGCGGCGGTTGCTCTGCAGCAGCTCGGTGAGCTCTGCAGTCAGAGCCTGCAGCGCTACTACATGGTACTGAGCCTGCTTGAGCAGCACGGCAGCAACCGTCTCGATGCCGATGCTCTGGAAGCGCGCTGCAAACTGCTGGCCCAGCGACTGGCGAGCTGCCACGGCATCAATGCCCCGGAATTTTCCGATCAGCGCCTGTTTCGCCAGTTCGTCAGCCTGCTGCTGGCCCGGGGCGTGCTCAGCCTCGGCCCGGCCGATCGCCTCTGCTTTGACCGGCGCATCCCGCTGATTGTCGAACATGCGGCCCTGCTGCTGTCGCCGCCGGTACGCCAGAGTATTCGCCAGATCGTGCTGCAACCGCAGCAGTAAACCCCGGCTCATGTTCTTTTTTTTGCGTCGCCCTGCGCCTAACCTCAAGAGATGAAATAAAAAACAGGGCCGCAGCACAGGGGGACGCGGGTAATGATCTACCGAATTGGCTGGATTCTGTCGTTGTTTATGCTGCTCTTGGCCGCAATCGGCTGGGTATTCGAGCAGCAGCTCGAACAGCAGCTCCGTGACCAGCACGTGCGCGAAAAGACGCAACTGCTCTCGGTCATCGCCGGCGAGCTGGAGCACCTTCCCCCTTTCGACAGTCTTGATCTGGACGCCGTCGCCGATCGGCTCGGCACCCACAGCAACAGCCGCGTCAGTCTGATTCGCCCCGATGGCGAAGTCATCGGCGACTCGCAGTTACCGGCCAATCAGCTCGGGGCGCTGGACAATCACGGCCAGCGCCCCGAAGTTATGCAGGCGCTGCAGGGCGATACCGGCTACAGCGAACGGTTGAGCACCAGCCTGGGCATCCCGATGCTGTATCTGGCCCGTCTGAGTGCGGACGGCGAACTGGTGGTGCGCATCGCGCTCAGTGGTGCTCAGCTGCGCGAAGCGATCCATGATCTGCGCCTTCTTATCAGCCTGCTGTGTATCCTGCTGCTGACCGCCGTCGGCGGTCTCTGGTTCTACAGCCTGCAGTTTGTGTCGCGCTCGATTACCCAGGAAAAACGGCGGCTTGAACGCGAAATACTCGAGCATCATGAGGAGCTGCAGACGTTGCAGGCGGTCGGCGAAATGCTCGGCGCCTGTGTCAGCATCAAGGAGATCGGCGACGTGATCGAGGGCTACTTTCGCCAGCTTCTGGGCAGTCACAGCGGCATGCTGGCGGTCGTACGCAGCTCACGCAACCGCCTTGAGGTGGCCACCTCCTGGGGTTCGAAAATCAACGCCCAGCCCTTTGCGCCCTCCGACTGCTGGGCGCTTCGCCTCGGCCACAGCCACTACGACACCGGCAGTGACCGGATTCAGCACTGCCCGCACCGGGCCTCGCCCGATCAGGGCCAAGCGCTCTGCATTCCGCTGGTCGCGCGCGGCGAAATTCTGGGCAGCCTCAACCTCGAACTTCCCGCCTGCTGGCAACCGGACGAAGAGCAGCTGGCCTTTTGCAAGTCGGTCACCAAACAGGCCAGTCTGGCACTGGCCAATATCCAGCTTAACGAAAGCCTGCGCCAGCAGGCGATCCGCGACGCCCTGACAAATCTCTACAACCGCCGCTTCATGACCGAGTCGCTGGAGGCTGAACTCAACCGGGCGCAGCGCCATAAACACGCGCTGAGCCTGCTGATGCTCGATCTGGATCACTTCAAGCGCATCAACGACCGCTTTGGCCATGAAACCGGTGACAAGACCCTGCGCGCCTTTGCGCTGACGATTCAGCGTAACTGCCGCCGTGAGGATATCCCCTGCCGGTACGGCGGCGAGGAGTTCTGCGTACTGCTGCCCGAAACCGATCGCGCCTGCGCCGCCAGCGTGGCCGAAAAGCTGCGCAAGGCAACGGCACAGACCGAGGTCCGAAGCCCCGGCGGCGAATTGATACCCCTGACCGTGTCAATCGGCGTGGCATCCTGGAGTGATCGCCTGCTCGAGACCGAAGCCCTGATCAACGCAGCCGACGAGGCACTGTATCAGGCCAAGGAGCAGGGCCGTAACCGCATCGTGATCGCCGAGGAGCCCGACACGACCGCCGGACTCTGCCTCGAACAGCGTTGATAGCGAACCCGGCGCTCAGCCGGGGAGGCCAGCGTTGACGTAGATATCAAAACGCCCCGCCTTGCCTTCAAGACGATAGGTCGGCGCCTGACCGGCAAGATCAGGCGCCCCCTTCGGCCGTTTGACCACCACCCGGTAGCGGGCCACGGCCAGCGCCAGCGGCAACAGCGCATCGGCATCCTGATCCGGTCCCAGCAGCTGCTGAAAGGCACGCATCTCCTTTTTCACCAGCGCGCTTTTTTCCCGGTGCGGAAACATCGGGTCGAGATAGACCACATCGATCATCTCGCCGGCGTTTGCCAGCTCTTCCAGGTACTGATGACCGCTGGTTGCTATGAGCTGCATCCGTGCCACTACATCACCGGCCACCGGATCATCGGCTGCCCGCGCCAGCCCGTCGGCCAGAAGCGCCGCAACGACCGGCGAGCGCTCGAGCATCCGCACCCGGGCTCCGAGCGAGGCAAAGACATAGCTGTCGCGCCCCAGCCCCGCCGTGACATCGAGAATCTCGGGCACAAAGCGCCCCTTGAAGCCCACAGCCTTGGCAATATCCTGTCCCTTGCCGCCGCCAAAACGCTGCCGGTGCGCCACCTTGCCCTCGGTGAATTCGACCCGGGTCGCGCCCTGACGAGCGCCGCCACGCTTCTTATGACCCGAAGCTTCGCGCTCGAGCGGCTGTAACGCCAGCCCCTCGTCCCCGACCAGCAGCAGCTGCGAGCAGCCGCTGACCGCCTCGGGATCCTGCGGCGGCAGCAACGGCAGCGCCAGCGTCTTGGCCAGCGCCTCGGCGCGGGCACAGTGGGTATCAGAAAGCGGTAACACCGCCAGATCGGAATCAATCACGGACATCACTCGGACAGGGACAACACTCAGGGAACACTAGACGCGGATATCGATCCCGCTGATCACTTCACTCGCCGGCGCGGATTCGGTAAAGGCGCTGATCTGGCGGTAACTGTCGAGCCGACTGCGCGGACCGGCCTGACTGATGGGGGCATCGGAAGAAGACTGTGGCACCAGCACCTGGCCGGAGGCCGGTGCCGGTTGCGCGGGGTTCGTCGCGGCAGGTCGTGGCGCCGGGGCATAGATCACCGAATCGATCATCACTACGCTCCTCTGCTGCAGAATCTCAGTCTAGCCGAAGATACCGACACAAAAGGCCACCAGAACAGCCCCCAGGGCCAACCGGTAGAGCACAAAGGGCATCATGCCCATCCGGTTGATAATGCCAAGGAAGAGATGGATACAGGCAAAGGCACTGATTCCGGAAACCAGCGCACCGAAGCCGAGCATCACCCAGTTGACCGGACCGCTATGCTGCATCAGCTGCAGCACCTTCAGCGAACCCGCCGCCGCAATCACCGGCATCGACAGCAGAAAGGAGAACCGCGCTGCCGCTTCGCGCTCAAGGCCGAGCATCAGCCCGGCGGTCATGGTGATGCCCGAACGCGAGGTACCGGGAATCAGCGCCAGCATCTGCGCGAAACCGATCATCAGCGACTGACGAAAGTTGATATCGGCAAAGCCAAAGCGCTGACAGGCCTTGAGATCCGCCCAGCCGAGCAGCAGGCCGAACAGCAGCGTGGTGGCCGCAATCACGCCCACCGAGCGCAGCAGCTCCTCCCAGCCGGTCAGGGCCAGCAGAGCACCGAGTGCCAGCGCCGGTACGGTGGCGCTGAGGACAAACCAGGCCAGCCGCGCTTCATCGCTGCGGTACTGCCCCCGGCAGAGCTGCAGCCCACCGGTCACCACCTGCTGTACATCGCGGAAGAAATAGAGAATCACCGCACTCAGCGTGCCGATATGAACCGCTACATCGAAATCGAGCCCCTGATCGACCCAGCCCAGAAGCTGCGCCGGCAAGATCAGATGACCGGAACTTGAGATCGGCAGAAATTCGGTAATGCCCTGTACCAGGCCCAGGATCAACGCCTGCAACCAATCCATCGGAACTCCTCAGGCGCGAGCCTTGACCTGTTCGTGTTTTTTCTTCGCCACCTTGTCGCGCAGGTATACCGGCTGTGCCTGTTCGGCGGCCACAGCGCGCCCGGCGGCCAGTTCGGCTACCGCCAGACGGGCGATATCCTGAGCCATCGGCAGCCCTTCTGGATCCAGACGGGCCGGCGCAAAGCCGAAGCGATCGACCAGCTGCCAGCCACTGCCGATACCCCACTCTGCATCACTGAGCGGCACCTGCTCCGGCGCGCAGACCGCCTCGGCGCCGGTCGGCTGCATCAGCCCATCGACCAGTGCAAACTCGCCCCAGTACACCTCGTCCATGCGCGCATCGATAGCAGCCAGTACCTTGCTGGCACCCTGCAGACGCTGTCCCTGCTGCGCCAGTGCCGCCAGCGAGGAGATGGCGCAGACCGGCAGATCGGCGCCAAAGGCAAGCCCCTGCATCATCCCGGTCGCGATGCGCAATCCGGTAAAAGCACCGGGACCACGACCGAAGGCCAGCGCGTCGAGTGCTTTGAGCGTCAATCCGGCATCGGCCAGCAGCTGCTCGATCATCGGCAGAATACGCTGGCTATGCAGGCGCGGCAGCACCTGAAAGTTTTCCCGTATTTCCCCGTCACAATAGAGAGCGACGGAACAGGCTTCGGTGGCGGTATCGAGGGCGAGAATCTTGCTCATGGGGACTATCCAACTGCGTGATCGCGCGATTATATCAGCGCCTTGGCCCGCTGGCCTTAACCAGCAGGCAAAAAGCAAAACGCCGGCACAGAGCCGGCGTTTTGACTGCAGAGACAACGACTCAGGACAGGGCCTTGAGTACCTCGGCAGTGATGGCGTCGACAGAACCCACACCGTTGACGCTGACATAACGTGCAGCACCTTCCTGATCTTCGCGCTCCTTGTAGAAGCTGACCAGCGGCTCGGTCTGTTCGTGATAGATGTCCAGACGCTTCTTCACGGTTTCTTCGCAGTCGTCTTCACGCTGGATCAGGTCTTCACCGGTCTCGTCGTCCTTGCCTTCCACCTTCGGCGGGTTGTAGACAACGTGGTAGGTACGGCCGCTGGCCGGGTGCACGCGACGACCGCTCATGCGCTTGACGATCTCTTCATCAGCCACGGCGATCTCCAGCACGCAGTCGATCTCGACGCCGGCATCGGCCAGTGCCTGAGCCTGCGGAATAGTGCGCGGGAAGCCATCGAACAGGAAACCCTTGGCGCAATCGGCCTGAGCGATACGCTCCTTGACGATACCGATGATGATCTCGTCGGATACCAGACCGCCGCTTGCCATCACTTCCTTGACCTGCAGACCCAGCGGAGTTTCCGCCTTGACGGCCGCGCGCAGCATGTCGCCGGTAGAGATCTGCGGAATACCGAACTGTTCGGTAATGAACTTGGCCTGAGTGCCTTTACCCGCGCCCGGGGCGCCAAGCAGGATAACGCGCATGGAGAACTCCTAAACAACTGAAGATAGGCCCACGATCTGCGGTTCCGCAGGGTGAGAAACACCCGGACGGGGGTGGGCTGAGGGATAGAGAGGGGCCAAAGGATACTCGCCCCCCTCCGGGGTGACAAGGGAGGGGAAACCGCAGGCTTCACCTGCGTCCCTGCCCTTGCCGGCTCGGCCTTCAGCCGGTATTGCGCATGCCCGCCGCAATCCCGGCAATACTGACCATCAGCGCCTGCTCCACCTCGGGGCTGATCGATTCGGGCTGATGCCGCGAGCGGTACAGAAGTTCGGCCTGCAACAGGTTCAACGGATCGGTATGCGCCTTACGCAGCTGGATAAACTCGCGGATACCGGGCTGGGTATCCAGCAGTGCTTCGGAGCCCTTGAGCCGCGCCAGTACGCGGTAGGTGGCACAGAGGCGCTCGCGCAATGCCTCACCCAGGGGCTGCAGTGCCGCAGGTACCAGGCGTTGGTCGTAATAGGCGGCAAGATCGGTGTCGGCCTTGAGCAGCACCATCTCCAGCATCTCCATACGCGCCTCGAAAAACGGCCAGGCCTGGCGCATCGCCAGAATCTGGTCGCCCTCGCCGCCTTCGAGCAGCATGTCCAGCGCCTCGACCGCCCCCAGCCAGGACGGCAGCATCAGGCGATTCTGGGTCCAGGCAAAAATCCAGGGAATCGCCCGCAGCGTCTCCACGCCGCCGCCGGGCTTGCGCTTGCTGGGTCGGCTGCCAAGCGGCAGGCTGGCCAGCTCCTGTTCCGGCGTACAGGCGCGAAAATAGGGCACAAAGTCCGGATTCTCGCGCACCAGAGCGCGGTAAGCTTCCACCGAGCGCTGTGCCAGGCGATCCATCAGATCACGCCATTTAGGTTCCGGTGTCGGCGGCGGCAACAGGGTCGCCTCCAGTACCGCACTGGTGTACAGCGCCAGACTCTGCTGCGCCAGCGCCGGCAGGCCGAACTTGAAGCGGATCATCTCGCCCTGTTCGGTCACGCGCATGGAGCCGCCCACCGAACCCGGCGGCTGCGACAGGATAGCCGCATGGGCCGGACCGCCCCCGCGCCCGATGGTGCCCCCGCGACCGTGGAACAGGGTCAGTCTGACATCGGCCTGCGCACAGACCTCCACCAGACGTTCCTGAGCCCGGTACTGCGCCCAGGCCGCACCGAGCTGGCCGGCATCCTTGGAGGAATCGGAATAGCCGATCATCACCTCCTGATGTCCGCCGGTATA
>CAYWUD010000115.1:0-7300 GCA_964461355.1 uncultured Pseudomonadales bacterium
GCATTGGGACCGGGGCAGCCGCTGAATATTCTCTTATTTACAGCCGGTATCGTGTTCTTCTGCTTCTTCTACACGGCGTTGGTTTTCAACCCGAAAGATGTAGCAGAGAACCTGAAGCGATCCGGTGCTTATATCCCGGGTATCCGTCCGGGTGAGCACTCAGCACGTTATATCGATGGTGTACTGACTCGACTGACGATTTTCGGCGCCCTGTATATGGCCGCTGTCTGTCTGATGCCGCAGTTCCTAGTGGTCTACGCCAATGTGCCTTTCTACCTCGGCGGTACTTCGCTGCTGATCGTGGTGGTTGTGGTGATGGATTTCATGGCCCAGGTTCAGTCACACCTGATGTCGCATCAGTATGAATCGCTGATGCGGAAGTCCAATCTTAAGGGTTATGGCAGCGGCATGCTGTGATAACTCTGCCGGTTGATTCTGGAGACAGCAATGAAAGTACGTGCGTCTGTTAAAAAGATTTGCCGTAACTGCAAGATCATCAAGCGCAACGGTTCCGTTCGCGTGATCTGCAGCGTTGAACCGCGTCACAAGCAGCGTCAGGGTTAATTCCCGTCGCTGTTTGGTCAACGGCAACCGCCTGATCAAATTACCTTGGTCGGGCGGTTGATTTGTTGGTAATTAAACGTTAGTCTGTTGCGCCCCTGCATTCTGCGGGGTGATCATTTATTGTCGAGCAACGGCTCAAAACTGGAGTAGACAATGGCCCGTATCGCTGGTGTCAATATTCCGGATAACAAACACACTGTTATCTCTCTGACCTACATCTATGGTGTTGGTCGGACTACTGCTCAGAAGGTGTGTGAAGCTTCCGGTATCAGCCCGGTCGCGAAAATTGCTGAACTGAGCGAAGATCAGCTGGAATCTCTGCGTACCGAAGTCGCCAAATTCAACGTTGAAGGTGACCTCCGTCGTGAGATCAGCATGAACATCAAGCGTCTGATGGACCTGGGTTGCTACCGTGGCATGCGTCACCGTCGTAGCCTGCCGGTTCGTGGTCAGCGCACCAAAACGAATGCTCGTACCCGTAAGGGTCCGCGCAAGCCGATCCGTAAGTAACTCTGGGTTTCCAGACTTAACACAGGACTCTTTCTGATATGGCAAAGCCAGGTATTCGTTCACGGAAAAAAGTTAAGAAGTCGGTGGTTGACGGCGTAGCCCACATCCACGCTTCCTTTAACAACACTATCGTGACCATTACCGACCGTCAGGGTAACACTCTGTCTTGGGCAACTGCAGGGGGCTCCGGCTTCCGTGGTTCCCGTAAAAGCACCCCGTTCGCAGCCCAGGTTGCTGCTGAGCGTGCTGGACAGGCTGCCGCTGAGTACGGTCTGAAGAATCTGGACGTTTGTGTAAAAGGCCCCGGTCCGGGTCGTGAATCCGCCGTTCGTGCCCTGAATGCATGTGGTTACAAGATTACCAATATCACTGATGTAACCCCCATTCCGCACAATGGCTGCCGTCCGCCTAAAAAGCGCCGCGTATAATAGGAGTCACGATCAATGGCAAGATATCTTGGTCCTAAGTGCAAACTGTCCCGTCGTGAAGGCACCGATCTCTTTCTGAAGAGCGGTGTTCGCGCCCATGAATCCAAGTGCCGCGCGGAAGTGATTCCGGGTGGTGCCGGCCAGCGTCGCGCTCGTCTCTCTGAGTACGGCGTACAGCTGCGCGAGAAGCAGAAAGTTCGCCGTCTGTATGGCGTGCTGGAAAAGCAGTTCCGCAACTACTATGCAGAGGCTGACCGTCGGAAGGGCCCGACTGGTGTCAACCTGCTGCAACTGCTCGAAGGTCGACTGGACAACGTTGTTTACCGCATGGGTTTTGGTTCTACCCGTGCTGAAGCTCGTCAGCTGGTGAGCCACAAGGCCATTCAGGTCAACGGTAAGACCGTTAATATCCCGTCTTACCAGGTAAAAGCTGGTGATGTCGTCGCTGTACGCGAAAAGGCACAAAACCAGCTGCGTATCAACTCCTCCCTGGAACTGGCCGCTAGCCGCGGTCTGCCGTCTTGGGTAGAAGTGAACGCTGCCAAGAAGGAAGCAACCTTCAAGGCCGTTCCGGAGCGTAGCGACCTGTCAGCAGACATCAACGAAAACCTGATCGTCGAGCTGTACTCCAAGTAAGGGATAGGTAACTAGGGTAGAACATCCATGCAGAGTTCGGTTACAGAATTTCTGACTCCTCGTCATATCGACGTTGAGGAAATCAGCGCAACACGCGCCAAAGTCACTCTAGAGCCGCTTGAGCGTGGTTTTGGACATACACTGGGGAACGCCCTGCGGCGCATCCTGCTGTCCTCCATGCCGGGTTGTGCGATTGTAGAGGCAGAGATCGATGGTGTACTCCACGAGTACAGCGCCATCGAAGGTGTTAAGGAAGATGTAATCGAAATCCTGCTGAACCTGAAGGGCGTTGCGATTCAGATGCATGGTCGCGACGAGGCCACTCTGGTTCTCAGCAAGAAGGGTAGCGGTGCTGTCACCGCGGCTGACATTCAGCTGGATCACGATGTAGAAATCGTGAACCCGGATCACGTCATCGCTCATCTGAACGATGCCGGCGAACTGAACATCAAGCTGAAAGTCGCTCGTGGTCGCGGTTATGAGCCGGCTGATGCTCGTCGTTCCGACGAAGATGAAAGCCGCTCCATCGGCCGTCTGCAACTGGATGCTACTTACAGCCCTCTTTACCGCGTTTCTTACGTTGTTGAGCGGGCTCGTGTCGAGCAGCGTACCGATCTGGACAAACTGATCCTCGATCTGGAAACCAACGGTACCCTCGACCCCGAAGAGGCAATTCGCCGCGCTGCAACCATTCTGCAGCAGCAACTGGCGGTATTCGTAGATCTGGAAGGCGATGCACAGCCTGAGCCGGAAGAGCAGGAAGACGAGATCGATCCGATCCTGCTGCGTCCGGTTGATGATCTGGAACTGACCGTCCGTAGTGCGAACTGCCTGAAGGCAGAAAACATCTACTACATCGGTGATCTGATTCAGCGCACCGAAGTAGAACTGCTGAAGACCCCGAACCTGGGCAAGAAGTCCCTGACCGAAATCAAGGACGTTCTGGCTTCTCGTGGTCTGTCTCTGGGGATGCGGCTGGATAACTGGCCGCCGGCGAGCCTGAAGAACGACGACAAGGTTTCAGCTTAACGGTTAACGACCAAGCACCTCGTTTGGTAAGGAATTGTAACAATGCGTCATCGTAAAAGCGGTCGTCTGCTCAACCGTACCAGCGCACATCGCAAGGCCATGTTCAAGAACATGACTGCTTCTCTGGTTGAGCACGAGCTGATTAAGACTACTCTGCCGAAGGCGAAAGAACTGCGCCGCGTTGCTGAGCCGCTGATCACTCTGGCTAAGCAAGACAGCGTTGCAAATCGTCGTCTGGCCTTCGCCCGTATCGGCGACAAGGCAGCTGTCGGCAAGCTGTTCAACGAACTGGGTCCGCGTTACCAGAACCGTCCTGGCGGTTACCTGCGTATCCTGAAGTGCGGTTTCCGCGCTGGCGACAATGCCCCCATGGCATACGTTGAACTGGTTGATCGTCCGGTTGTAGAAGCCGACGACGAGTAATACCAGCCGAAAAAAAGCCGGGCTTTTGCCCGGCTTTTTTTTATCCCCAGTTTCTGTGCCGGCGTCGTGGATTGCCTGCTGTGTTCGCTGGGTTATTATATGAAGGTTGACTCTGATCTTCGCGGGGGCTGTTGCCGAATGATTCATCTGTTGCGTATTTCGCTGGCCTTGTTGCTGTGCCTGCCGGTCTCTGCCTTCGCAGCGACGGTTAACTATATGGTGATGGAGGCCCAGGGGCGTCCGTTCCAGATCGAAGAAAACGGCCAGAATCAGCGCGGTATCATTACCGATCTTGTCTACGAAATCTTCCGTGAAGGTCCGCATCAGCTGGTGACCCACACCTTCCCGTACCTGCGCATGCGCATGCATATGCAGTCGGGCGAATACCCCAACTGGTTACGGTATGGCTCTCCGGTCTGGGGGCCGCTGAACGAGAATCTGTCCGAACTCCCGGTGGTCCAGGCGCAGAATATCCTGCTGGTGCGTCGTGACAGCGGTATTCGTTTTCGCTCCATCGAGGATCTCTTTGGTCATCAGCTGATTCTGATGCGTGGCTTTTCCTATCGCGAGCTCGACCCCTATCTCAAGGCGTCCCAGATTGCTGATCTGCGCGTCACCAGTTTCGCCAAGGCCTATGAAGCGCTGGACCGCGGTCGGGGGGTTGGTGTGTCCGATATCAAGATCAGGATGCGCTATAACGCGGCCTGGCTCGGTCTCAATGCCGAGGATTATCAGGTGGTCGATTTCTCCTCGATCATCCCCAACTACGATATCTACCTCAACATGGATCCGGAGATGGATCCCGAGGTACAGGTCTTTATCAATCGGCGCTTAAAAGAACTCAAGGCGGACGGTTTTATCGACCGTCTGGTGGCGGAATACGCCCCTAATGCCGAAGCGTTTCCGTTCGAGCGCTGATGCGCCAGCTATAAAAAGCCAGTCATTAAAAAGGGCAGCCTTGGCTGCCCTTTTTGTGTGTCGATGATTTACCTGCGCTCCAGCATCGGGCCCAGGAAGCGGCCGGTATGTGATGCGGCCACGCTGGCCACCTGTTCCGGTGTGCCTTCGGCGACAATCATGCCGCCGCCATCGCCGCCTTCGGGACCGAGATCGATAATCCAGTCGGCGGTCTTGATCACATCGAGATTGTGCTCGATCACCACGATACTGTTGCCGTGATCACGCAGGCGGTGCAGTACGCGCAGCAGCTGCTCGATATCGGCAAAATGCAGGCCGGTGGTCGGTTCGTCCAGGATGTACAGCGTCTTGCCGGTATCGCGTTTGGACAGCTCCTTGGCCAGTTTCACCCGTTGAGCCTCGCCGCCCGATAGCGTGGTGGCGTTCTGCCCCAGGCGGATGTAGGAAAGTCCGACATCCATCAGGGTCTGCAGTTTGCGCTTGATCGCCGGAATGGCGTCAAAGAAGACCAGCGCTTCCTCGACGGTCATCTCCAGCACTTCATGGATGCTTTTGCCCTTGTATTTGACCTCGAGGGTTTCCCGGTTGTAGCGCTTGCCCTTGCAGATATCACAGGGGACATAAATGTCCGGCAGGAAGTGCATCTCGACCTTGATCACGCCGTCGCCCTGACAGGCTTCGCAGCGCCCGCCCTTGACGTTGAAACTGAAGCGTCCCGGCTTGTAGCCGCGTGAGCGGGCTTCCTGAGTACCGGAAAACAGTTCACGGATGCCGGTAAAGATCCCGGTATAGGTGGCCGGGTTGGAGCGTGGGGTGCGGCCGATCGGGCTCTGGTCGATGTCGATGCATTTGTCGAAATGCTCAAGTCCCTTGATCTTGCCATAGGGCGCCGGGCTCAGGGTCGATGCCTTGTTCAGGGCCGTGGCGCACAGGGGGTACAGGGTGCCGTTGATCAGGGTCGACTTGCCCGAACCCGATACCCCGGTAATGCAGGTCAGCAGGCCAACGGGGATATCGAGATCAACCTCCTTGAGGTTGTTGCCGCAGCAGCCGCTGAGCTGTAGCCGTTTGTGCTCATCCCGGGGTGTGCGGTTCTCCGGTACGGCGATCGTGCGGGTGCCACCAAGATACTGGCCGGTCAGTGACTCGGGGTTGGCCTGTATCGCTTCGGGGGTGCCCTGGGCGATGATGCGTCCGCCATGCACACCGGCTCCCGGGCCGATATCGAGGACATGATCGGCGGTGCGGATCGCATCCTCGTCATGTTCGACGACGATCACGGTATTGCCGAGATCACGCAGGTGGGTCAGCGTCTTGAGCAGGCGTTCGTTGTCGCGCTGATGCAGGCCGATGCTGGGCTCATCGAGGATGTACATCACGCCCACAAGGCCCGCTCCGATCTGACTGGCCAGACGAATACGCTGCGCTTCGCCGCCCGAGAGTGTCTCTGCACTGCGGTCAAGAGACAGATAGTTGAGCCCGACATTGACCAGAAAACGTAACCGCTCACAGATCTCCTTGAGGATCTTGTCGGCGATTTCGCCCTTGCGCCCGGGCAGGCTGAGCGCTTCAAAGAACACCAGTGCCTGCCCGACCGACATCCGCACCACCTCGGGTAGGTTGGTCCTGTCGACAAACACATGGCGCGCATCGCGTTTCAGGCGGCTACCTGCACAGCTCGGGCAGGGCTGTGAGGCGAGGTACTTGGCCAGTTCTTCGCGCACGCTCTGGGACTCGGTATCCCGGTAGCGTCGCTCCATATTCGGCAAGACGCCTTCGAAACTGTGCTCCCGCTGGATCACATCGCCTCGGTCGTTGACGTAGTAAAAGGGGATCGTTTCGTCGCCCGAGCCATACAGCACCCGGTCACGATCCTTTTTGCCGAGTTTGGCAAAAGGGGTGTCGAGGTCAAAGCCGTAGTATTCGGCCAGTGATTTGAGCAACTGGTAGTAATAGATATTGCGCCGATCCCAACCCCGGATCGCCCCCTCGCCGAGGGTCAGTCCTTCGTCGATGATCACCTTGCGGGGATCGAAATACTGCTTCACCCCCAGGCCGTCACAGCTGGGGCAGGCTCCGGCTGGATTGTTGAAGGAGAACATGCGCGGTTCCAGCTCGCTGATGCTGTGGCCGCACTTGGGGCAGGCAAAGCGCGAAGAGAACACCAGCTCCTCCTGCTCGGGCTCGTCCATCCAGGCGACCTGAGCGATCCCGTCGGAAAGCTGCAGGCAGGTTTCGAAGGACTCGGCCAGGCGCAGAGCGAGGTCGTCGCGGACCTTGAAGCGATCGACCACTACTTCGATGCGGTGCTTCTTGTTCTTCTCCAGCGCGGGCACTTCATCGAGATCGACGACCAGACCGTTCAGGCGGATGCGAATAAAGCCCTGGGCCTTGAGATCGCGCAGCAGATGCTGGTGTTCGCCCTTGCGATCGTGCACCACCGGGGCCAGCAGCATCAGCTTGCTGCCCGCGGGCAGGCCGAGTACCTGATCGACCATCTGGCTGATGGTCTGCGCCTCCAGAGGAAGCTGATGATCGGGGCAGCGGGGCGTACCCGCGCGGGCAAACAGCAGGCGCAGGTAGTCATAGATCTCGGTGATGGTACCCACCGTGGAGCGGGGGTTATGGCTGGTGGACTTCTGCTCGATCGAGATGGCCGGGCTCGGCCCCTCGATATGATCGACATCCGGCTTTTCCAACATCGATATAAACTGGCGGGATTAGGTCGACAGAGACTAGACATAGCGGCGCTGGCCTTCGGCATACAGCGTGTCGAAGGCCAGAGAGGATTT
>CAYWUD010000116.1:0-7240 GCA_964461355.1 uncultured Pseudomonadales bacterium
GCCTGTACGTTCGGCTCTGCCGCGCCGAAGATATCCGGGCGGTAGGGCATCTCCAGAACATCGGGCATATGGCAGGTGGCCGAGGTATCGAGAATCGCCTGATCAAGCTGGTTGTGGGTGATATCGAGCACCTCGGTCACCAGCACGCCGGTATGGATCGCCACCGCTTCGCCGGGCTCGAGGTAGACCTGTACATCGTATTTGGCACTGAAGGCGCGGATGCGGGCAATCAGTCCGTCGATATCGTAGCCGGGCTTGGTGATGTGGTGGCCGCCGCCGAAGTTGACCCACTGCATACGGTGCAGCAGATCACCAAAGCGCGCTTCGACCGCCGCCAGGGTGCGTTCGAGCGGTGCGTAACCCTGCTCGCACAGGGTGTGAAAATGCAGACCCGAGATCCCCTCAAGGGACTGGCCGTCGAACAGGTCGCGCACAATGCCAAGGCGTGAGCCCGGTGCGCAGGGATCGTAGATCGGCACCGTGCCTTCGGAGTGCTCCGGATTGATGCGCAGACCGAATTCAAGCTCCGGGCGTGCCGCTTTGGCCGCCTGAATCTCGGGCTGAAAACGCTGCCACTGGGAGAAGGAGTTGAACACCAGATGGTCGGCGATCTTCAGAATCTCGACCAGATCCTCGCGCTTGTAGGCGGCGGAAAATACATGTACCTCGCCGCCGTATTCCTCGAACCCCAGCCGTGCCTCATTCAGGCCGCTGGCACAGGTGCCGGACAGATAGCGGCGTACCAGCGGGGCCAGATGCCAGCAGGAAAAGGCCTTCAGCGCCGAGAGAACGCGGGCGCCGCTTTCCTGCTGCACACGGGCCAGCAGGCGCAGATTGGCCTCGACCGCGGCTTCATCGATAACAAAACAGGGAGAGGGGACCCGGGTCGGGTCGAAGGCGTGGAAATTTGCGCTGTTCATCTGTGCTCCTGACAGGGACAACCGGGAAGCCGGTTCAGGGGGCGTTTCGGCCGAGCAGGGTACGGTACAGATACTGCTCGAACTGCCAGATTGCCGGGCGTTTTTTGCCGCCCTTGTGGCGGGCCGGCGGATGATAGTTGTTTACCAGTTGAATCACCAGTAGGGGATCGCCGCCTGGCGGGTGGGCGATGCCGGCGAGGTTATAGGCGCCGAACAGGGTGCCGCTTTTCGCCTGCAGGGCGCCCAGCATCGGCTTTTGCCGAAGGCTCGGGCGAAAGCGCAGGGTGCCGCTCTGTCCGGCTACCGGCAGATGCTGCAACAGGTCGAGGCTGGCGTCGTTGCGGTAGATATAGCTCAGGACTTCGGCCAGTTGCTGCGCGGTCATGCGGTTGTTGCGCGACAGGCCCGAGCCGTCGGCCAGCACCGCGGCTTCAAGGTCGATGCCGGCCTGGTCACGGAGAATGGCCCGAATGGCCGCCAGCCCGCCGTCAAAGGAACCCGGCTGCTTGAAGTAGTGGGCGCCGAGCGTCTTGGTCAGGTTGTCGGCAATCAGGTTGTCCGAATCCTTGAGCATGGTATCGATCAGCGCTGTCAGCGCCTCGGAGTGGTGCTCGGCGATCAGGCGCCCGGGCTCGAACCGGCCGCTGCGGATGCGCCCGTTGAAGTCGATGCGGGCGCGTTTGAGTTCTGCGCGCAGCACCTCGCTGATATAGAGCTCGGTGTTCTGCACCGCAAAGCGCAGCGGCATCACATCGGGACCGGCGGCCACGCAGCCCGAGAGCTGGTAGTGGTTGTTGTCCGAGGTACTGAGCTCGAGCGCACAGAAGCGCTGCTTCTGTTCTTTGGCGCTGACGATCTCGGCCGAGGAGGCCACCAGTACCGGCTGGTGCTCCGGTACGCTGGCGCGGGCGATCTGGCCCGGCATCTGGTTGCGGTACAGTGCCCCCTGTACGCAGTTGCGCTCGAGCGTCAGGGCACTGGCGGGGGCGCTGTAGCAGACGCCGAGAATATCCCAGGGCCAGCCGACGGCGCGTTCGTAGCCGCTGAAGGCGCTGCTGTCGAGCAGAATGTCGCCGCTGATCGTGCGTTGCTCGCGGCCAAGCTGCTGCACCAGAGCGCGCAGGTCGGCGCGGGTCAGGGTCGGATCACCGCTAAAGCGCAGGATCAGATCCTCGCCGGCGCGCTCAAGCCGCGTGTCGAAGCGAAAATCCGCCGGCAGATAGAGCCGCGCGGCCAGGGCGGTGACCAGTTTCTGGGTACTGGCCGGCGCCTTGAGCTGCGTGGCGTCGTGGCTGAGGTAGGTGGTCTTGAGGTCGGGGCTGGCAATCAGCAGGGCGAAATCACTGCCGGCGGGCAGCAGCCGGGCCAGTGTGCCGGTATCGGGCAGGGCGGCCTGCCCGGGTGCACTGAGCAGCGCGCTCAGCAGACAAAGAAACGAAAAAAGGCGCATCCGGTACTCGTGATTGGGCGTTACAGAGCCCTGAGTGTACCTCAGAGGCCGGCGGCCGATAACCGCGTGCTAGCGATTCGGATCGACCCGTACGCGGCCGCGCAGCTGCCCGGCCAGAAGCGCTCGGGAGGTTTCGATCACCTCGGAGAGACCGATGTCCCGGGCAATGGTGCCAAGGCAGGCCGGATCGAGTTCGTCGTTGAGGCGCTGCCAGGCCTCAAGGCGCAGTGCGCGCGGTGCCATCACGCTGTCGATGCCGACCAAGCTGACGCCGCGCAGGATAAAGGGCATCACCGTGGCGGGCAGGTCCATGCCGCCCGCCAGACCACAGGCGGTGACGACGCCGCCGTAGCGGGTGCTGGCGCAGGCATTGGCCAGCACATGGGAGCCGACGGTATCGACCACACCGGCCCAGCGCTCGCGTGCCAGCGGTTTGCCGGCGGCGCTCATCGCTGCTCGGGGCAGAATCTGTGCAGCACCGAGGCGCATCAGGTAGTTGCGCTCGTGTTCTCGTCCGGTCAGGGCGACCACCCGGTAGCCTCGTCTGGCCAGCAGGGCGATCGCCATACTGCCGACACCGCCGGCCGCACCGGTGACCAGAATCTCGACCTGATCCGGGGTGACGCCCTGACGCTCCAGAGCCATCACGCAGAGCATGGCGGTGTAGCCCGCGGTGCCGATCGCCATCGCGGTTCTGGCATCCATTCCCGCGGGCAGGGGCACCAGCCATGCGCTCTTGACCCGTGCTTTTTGCGCCAGACCGCCCCAGTGGGCTTCGCCTACGCCCCAGCCGTTAAGCAGTACCGCGCTACCGACCGGATAATCGGAGCTGTCCGATTCACTGACGATGCCGACCAGATCGATGCCCGGCACCATCGGAAACTGGCGTACCACCGGTGCGCCGCGGTTGATCGCCAGCGCATCCTTGTAGTTGAGGGTCGAGTACTGCACCTCGACGGTGACATCGCCCTCGGGCAGGGCCGCTTCGTCGAGCTCGGTAATCCGGGCGCTCAGGCCCTGTTCCTGTCTATCGATCACAAGTGCTTTAAACATGGGGGGGCTCCGGGGTAGGGGGAGAATCAGGAGTGTTTCAGCCCGGCCAGAAAATGGCGGGCAAAGAGTCTGAGCGGTCTGTCCTGCTGTTCGAGCTTGGCGCGCAGCACCGCGCCTTCCCAGCCGGTCCAGAACAGGTAGGCCTGCTCGTCGATGTCGAGCGCCGGGGCGATGGCGCCACTGCGCTGGGCGTCTTTCAGACAGCACGCGACCCGCTGCTGCCAGTCGCCGAGGATGGCCTGAATCTGGCTGCGAAACGCCTCGGGCAGGGCGTTGGCTTCCTGGCCGAGATTGCCGATCAGACAGCCGCGGCGAAACTGATATTTGGCCATTCCGCGGGCAGCGGCCTGCATAAAGGCCTCCAGCCGCTCGAGCGGGGCCAGATCAAAGTTCTGTAGATGGCTGTCGAGCAGATGACGGAAAAAGTCGGCGTAGTACGCCAGCAGTGCCTCGACAAAGGCGTCTTTGCTGGCGAAGTAATGGTAGAAGGAGCCCTTGGGCACACCGGCAGCGCGCAGGATCCGATCGAGGGAACTGGCGCTGTAGCCGGTTTCGGTCAGCAGCGCCATGCCGCAGCGCAGCAGTGCTTCGCGGGTGGGCTGTAGGTCGCCGGCGCTTTTCGGCGGGCGCCCGCGGCGGCGTTTGATTGCAGTGTGTAGATCCATCGCAAAAAAATAGACCGATCGTCTAATAAAAACAATCGCGCTGATCAACCCCTTACACAGGGCGTATGCTGCTAGAACTGTAGCCAGACGTTGTGCGCCGGCGGGGTATTCGGTTGCTGGGGCATGTGAGGGGAGAGGCCATAAAAAAAGCGCCGCCTGCGGGGTGCAGCGGCGCTTTGTAGGCCGGAGCGGGCGTTTCATGGCGTCCCGCTCACAGGGGGTTATCAATCCAGGTTGAACTCCGGATTTTCGATCACTTTCCACGGCAGGCCGTACTTGTTCATGTCGTCCATGAAGGGGTCCGGATCGAGCTGTTCCATGTTGAACACGCCGGCTTTCTTCCAGTGACCTTCGAGGATCATCTTGGCGCCGATCATCGCTGGCACCCCGGTGGTGTAGGAGATCGCCTGGGACTGAACCTCGGCGTAGCAGTCCTGGTGGTCACAGGTGTTGTACAGGAACAGGCTGCGCTCCTGACCGTCCTTCAGGCCACGAACCCAGCAGCCGATGCAGGTCTTGCCCTGGGTGCGCGGGCCGAGGGTAGACGGATCGGGCAGCAGCGCCTTGAGGAACTGGATCGGCACGATCTTCTGGCCTTCGAACTCAATCGGTTCGATGCCGGTCATGCCGACATTGCCCAGGACTTCCAGATGCTTGAGGTAGTTCTCGGAGAAGCTCATCCAGAACTGCGCACGCTTGAGGCTCGGGAAGTGCTTGTTCAGCGACTCGAGCTCCTCGTGGTACATGCGGTAGATGTTGTGGGTACCGATCCCTTCGGGGCAGGTGAAGGGCACGGTTTTGGACATCGCCGGGGTTTCCACGATGGCGCCGTTTTCGTAGTGGCGACAGGCCGCGGTCACTTCACGGATGTTGATTTCCGGGTTGAAGTTGGTGGCGAACGGGTAGCCGTGGTCGCCCGCGTTGACGTCGATGATGTCCAGGTAATGGATCTCGTCGAAGTAGTGCTTGGCGAGGTAGGCGGTAAACATGTTGGTGGCACCCGGATCAAAGCCGGAACCGAGCAGCGCCATCAGGCCGGCCTGCTTGAACTTGTCCTGATAGGCCCACTGCCACTTGTACTCGAACTTGGCGGTATCGAGCGGCTCGTAGTTGGCGGTATCCAGGTAGTCGACGCCGGTTTCCAGACAGGCGTCCATGATGGTCAGATCCTGATAGGGCAGGGCCACGTTGATCACCAGGTCGGGTTTGACGCGGTTGATCAGGGCAACGAGTTCGGGCACGCGATCGGCATCGACCTGTGCGGTTTCGATCGGACGCTTGAGCTGTGCGGCGATCGCCTTGCACTTCTCCTCGTTGCGGCTGGCCAGCACGATCTCGCCGAATACCTCCGGCAGCTGGGCGCACTTGTGGGTGACCACACCCCCGACGCCACCGGCGCCGATAATCAGAACTTTAGCCATCACTGTTCTCCTTTAAGAACGGTTAAAAGCGGGTTAACGAGTGGTTAACTCAGTCTTGCTGACCGATGCAGGCCTGCGCCACCGGGGGACTTAGCTTTAGCCCCCGGTGACCGGCCTGCGGGGATTATTTTTCGAAGTAGGTGTAACCGCGCAGGCTGGCCGAGAAGGCATTGAGCATCTTCTGGCGCTCGGCAACGCTGATCTGGCCCGCACGCACCGCGCGCTCGGCACGGGAGCGGAACTGCTCGAGCAGTGACTGCGGATAGTATTCAACGTAGCTCAGCACATCGGCGATGGTATCGCCATGCAGTTCCTTGACGAAGTCGTAGCTGCCGTCTTCGTTGAGGCGGATGCTGACCACATGGGTATCGCCGAACAGGTTGTGCAGGTCGCCGAGGGTTTCCTGGTAGGCACCGACGAGGAAGATACCGAGGTAGTAGTCTTCACCGGCCTTCAGCGGGTGCAGCGGCAGGGTGCGCTTGCCGTTGATAAAGTGGTCGATCTTGCCGTCGCAGTCGCAGGTGATATCGGCGATCACCGCTTCGCGGGTCGGCGCTTCGTTCAGGCGGTGTACCGGCATCACCGGGAATACCTGATCGATCGCCCAGCTGTCGGGCAGTGACTGGAAGATGCTGAAGTTGCCGTAGTAGATGTCGGCCATGGTCTCGAGCACTTCCTCGAGTTCCTGGGTCGGACGGTCGGCATCGGGCAGCAGCTGTACGATCTGCTGGATGATGGCGGCAAACAGGTTTTCCGCCAGCGAGCTGGTACGCAGGTTCACCATGCCGCGGCGGAAGCGTTCGCGCACCTCGTCACGGTAGTACAGGGCGTCGTTGTAGCACTCCTGCAGGTTGCGGCGGTTGAGCACCTTGCGCACTTCGGCCAGGTTCTGCAGCAGTTCGTGGCTGTCTTCAGGCAGCTCGGCCGGCAGCTGGCACGGCACCAGGCTGTTTACACCGATCACGTTGAACAGCAGGATCGAGCTGTAGGCCACGGTGGCTCGGCCCGATTCGGTGATGATCACCGGATGCTCGATCTCCAGCGGGTCGAGGGTCTCCATGATCGCCTCGACCACGTCGATGCAGTACTCGTCGAGGTTGTAGTTCTTGCTGTGGGTGACGTTCGAGCAGGAGCCGTCGTAGTCCACCGCCAGACCGCCACCCAGATCGAGGTAGCCCAGCGGCGCGCCTTCGCTGATCAGGTTGACGTAGTAACGGCAGGCTTCGCGCACGCCGGTACGGATGTTCCGGATGTTGGGGATCTGCGAACCGAGGTGGAAGTGCATCAGGCGCAGACAGTCGAGCATGTCGGCGTCCTTGAGCTGGTCGACCACGTCGATCAGCTGGGCGGCGTTGAGGCCGAAGATGCTGCGATCGCCGCTGTCGGCACTCCAGTGGCCATCGACCTTCGACGTCAGCTTGACGCGCACACCGATCAGCGGCTTGATGCCGAGCTTGCGGCTGCGCTCGATGATGATCGGCAGCTCGATCGGGTTTTCGATCACGAAAAAGCAGTTGATGCCGAGGTTGCGTGCATGCAGACCCAGATCGACGAATTCGGCGTCCTTGTAGCCGTTGCAGACGATGCAGCCGTCGGGGCTGTCCATCTGCGACAGGGCGATGATCAGCTCGGCCTTGCTGCCGGCCTCAAGACCATGGTTGAAGGCGCGGCCGGTGGCGGCGATCTCCTTGATCACCTGGCACTGCTGGTTGACCTTGATCGGGAAGACGC
>CAYWUD010000117.1:0-7053 GCA_964461355.1 uncultured Pseudomonadales bacterium
GAATATGCAGGGTGTTCGGGTGGGCACCGAGGTAGTCCAGAAACAGCAGCAGCAGGATAAAGGGCAGAATCTGTTCGACCGAATTGCCATGGGCACGGATGGCATGCTGCAGCTTGTGTTTGCCGCCATGGCCGATAAAGATCTGATAGCGTACGCGGTAGCGGCTGACATTGACGGACAGCATCAGCAGCAGCAACAGCAGCAGGCAACTGTAGAAAATACTGGTATGCATGGCAGGCCCCCCGAATGGCTCATTCTCAGCATGGTCGAGGGGCGTGCATGGCGCCAGCCGGCAGGCGCTCAGGCTTCTTCGGGCGTCTGTCCCTGCAGTTGCTGCAGCAGGCCCTTGGGCAGGCCGCGGATGGTCAGTGTGCCGCTGGCCGCATCGAACTGCAGCCGCTCGCCCAGCAGGCGTGCGTCAAAACTCAGGCTCAGCCCCGAGTCGCGTCCGCTGTAGCGCAGCATCCGCTGCATCTGACGCGGTTCGGGCTTGATCTGTGGCGCCAGATCGTAGTCGCCGGTGTTGACGAAGCGGGCAAAGCGATCGGGCTCTTCATCGTTGAGATAGGCCGAAAGCTCCTCCAGGCTGATGTACTCGTCACTGGCGGTTTCCTTGCAGAAGCTGACCGCCTTTTCCTTCAGGGTTTCTTCACCCTCCTGGGCTTCGCTCTGTTCGCTGCAGTAGTCGCTGACCGCCTGTACCAGCTGCTCGGTATCCTGCTTGCTGTCGCCCTGTTCCTCGACCCCCAGTACCTGGCAGAAGTAGTCGGCCAGGCGGCGGCCGCCGCGCGGCTTGAGCCAGGAGATATAGCGATCGGCCTGAGTCTGTCCCTGCCAGGCGCTCAGGTTGATCCGTGCAGCCAGATTCAGACGGCTCAGATCGAGGTATTCGCTGCCGGTAATCTCGAGCTGATCGTTCACCGAGAGGCTCAGACTCGGGCTCAGCAGAGCTACCAGCAGGTATTCGGTCACCCCCTGCTGATAGTGGGCAAACAGCAGGTAGCCGCCGCTGACCAGGGTAGCCTCATCAAAGCGCGTTTTCAGCGCCTCGGCGCTCTGCAGACTGAATGACACAAATTCCTGCGAACCTTGCAGGTACTGCTCGAGTGCCTGAGAGAACTCTGCGCTCTGGCTGTTGAAACGGCCGAAGGCTTTGCCCGCTTTCTGGTTATAGGCGCCGACCAGCTCCTGCAGGAGGTTCTCAAGTTCGGGCGTGATCGGCAGCGGTGCCTGACGCGGACGCAGAGTGCAGGTGGTCTGTTCGGGGTGTTTTTCCAGATAGTGCAGAATCAGTTGTTTGATCGCCATGGTTCAGCCCTGGGTACGTTCCTGGATATAACGCGGGTAATCGGGGATCGCGGTGGTGACCTTCTGCTCCAGCAGCGGCGAGGCGAGCAGGAAATCGGCGGTCGCGCGGTTGCAGGCGACCGGAATGTTCCACACTGCAGCCAGACGCAGCAGCGCCTTGACGTCCGGATCGTGGGGTACGGCTTCAAGCGGATCCCAGAAGAAGATCAGCATGTCGATGGCGCCCTCGGTAATCAGTGCGCCAAGCTGCTGGTCGCCGCCCAGAGGACCGGACAGCAGCTTGGTGATCGGCAGGCCGAGGTCGCGCTCGAGCAGATGACCGGTGGTGCCGGTCGCGAACAGCAGGTGCTGGGCCAGTTGCGCGCGATGGATGTGGCACCAGTCGCCGAGATTGGCTTTCTGGTTATCGTGGGCAACCAGCGCGATACGCTTTTGCGCCGGTAGCTGGCGGGTAGTCTGGTACATGAGATCCTCCTGAATGGGCGCAAGTGTACTGGCGCAACGCAGGGGAGGCGAGTCCTGCAAGGGCTTGGTTATACTTGAAGCGGACAGGCCGTGGGTAAATGCCCGTTTCCGTCTCCGCGTATATAGGGGGATGCTCTATTAGGGACTCTGTCCGTTTATCTGGTAGCCTGCGCAGCTGCCATTTTGACCTTAAGTGAGGTTCGGGGAACAGTATGAACGCTGAACAGACTCAAGTGATCTGCGGCACCACGTCCGCAATGATCGACTACATCAAGAGCCATCGGATCGGCATCGATGTGCAGCATCTGGAAGAACTCGATCTGGCCGTCAAGAACGCCAAGAGTGCCCAGCATGCAGAGTTTCTGATGGAGTCCAAGCGCGTTCGCGAGCTTTTGCGCGCGCATTTTGCACAACAGGATCAGGCCTGATTCGGGCCTTTCGCGTCCTTTTTCTGCCTTCGACCTCGCCCGCCGTGGCGGGGTCTTGCCTTTCATGTTCCGCTCGCCTTTTGCATCCCGTTGCTCGGACGGATACGCGCTCGCGGGTCCTGATCATCGCCTAGACTGGAAGGGCGTTTTTTTATCGAATCGACAAAAGCCGTCTTTAGCGGCGAAGCAGCCTATACCATTGGGGAGCCCGGCATGAGCCAGATCAAACAGGAAGATTTGATAGCCAGCATCTGTGATGCGTTGCAGTTTATCTCCTACTACCATCCCGTCGATTTTATCGAGGCGGTCAACAACGCCTACGAGCAGGAGGCCAATCCGGCCGCCAAGGATGCGATGGCGCAGATCCTGATCAACTCGCGCATGTGCGCCGAGGGGCATCGGCCGATCTGTCAGGACACCGGGATCGTGACCGTGTTTCTCAAGGTCGGGATGCAGGTGCAGTGGGCCGACGCTTCGATGAGCGTCGAGGAGATGGTCAACGAAGGGGTGCGCCGTGCCTATCTGCATCCGGACAACGTGCTGCGCGCTTCGATCCTGGCCGACCCCGATGGAGCCCGCAAGAACACCGGTGACAACACGCCGGCGGTGATTCATACCCAGCTGGTGCCCGGCGATACGCTCGAGGTGCACCTGGCCGCCAAGGGAGGCGGTTCGGAGGCAAAATCGAAATTTGCCATGCTCAACCCTTCCGATGACGTGGTGGCCTGGATTCTGGAGCAGATTCCGAAAATGGGCGCTGGCTGGTGCCCGCCGGGCATGCTCGGTGTGGGTATCGGGGGGACCGCCGAGAAGGCGATGCAGCTGGCCAAGGAAGCGCTGCTCGATCCGATCGATATGCACGATCTGAAGGCGCGCGGTGCGACAAACCGGGCTGAAGAGCTGCGCCTGGAGCTGTTCGACAAGATCAATGCGCTGGGCATCGGCGCCCAGGGCCTCGGTGGCCTGGCTACGGTGCTGGATGTCAAGGTCAAGGATTACCCGACCCATGCGGCCAACAAGCCGGTGGCGATCATTCCCAACTGTGCGGCCACGCGCCACACCCATTTTGTCCTCGATGGTTCAGGGCCGGTATTTCAGCAACCGCCGAGCCTTGAGCACTGGCCCGAAATCAGCCGTGCCGGTGGCGCGCAGGCCAAGGCGGTCAACCTCGATACCCTGACGCGTGAAGATGTGGCGTCCTGGCAGCCGGGCGACACCCTGCTGCTGTCGGGCAAGATGCTGACCGGCCGCGATGCGGCGCACAAGCGTATGGTCGAGATGCTCGATCGCGGTGAGCCGCTGCCGGTGGATCTGACCGGGCGCTTTATCTATTACGTTGGCCCGGTGGACCCGGTGCGCAGCGAGGTGGTGGGGCCGGCCGGTCCGACCACGGCCACGCGGATGGACAAGTTTACCCGTCAGGTGCTCGAGCAGACCGGACTTCTGGGGATGATCGGCAAGGCCGAGCGTGGGCCGGCGGCGATCGAGGCGATTCGCGATAACCAGGCCGCCTACCTGATGGCGGTAGGTGGCGCCGCCTATCTGGTGGCGCAGGCGATCAAGCAGGCACGGGTGCTGGCTTTTGAAGATCTGGGTATGGAAGCTATCTACGAGTTTGAGGTCGAGAACATGCCGGTGACCGTGGCTGTCGACAGCCGTGGCCAGTCGGTGCATGAATCGGGGCCGGCCTTCTGGCGTGCTCAGATCGCCGCCGACAAGGTGCATATTCTCGAGCCCTGAGGCCCGGGTATAAAAAAGGGGAGCCTCGGGCTCCCTTTTTTTGTGCCGGTTTCTGTCACCTCTTGCTCTTCAAGAGCACGCTCAGGAACCTGCGGTCGGGTGCCTTCAGGAACCCAGGCCCTTTTTCGCCAGTTCTTCGCGCAGTTTGGCCACGGTTTCGGCCACGCTCAGTTTTCCGGGCGTATCCTCAAGCGTCAGTTCTTCGCCTTCATCGTTGAAATGGGTGATGGCCGGACGGCGGGTGACTTCGAGCACCTCGTCCTTGTCCTCGTTGCTGTCGTCGCGACGATGGCGCTTGACCGTGGCAATCGCCTGTTTCACCGCCTTTTCCACCTTGTGATCCATCTCCAGGCGTTCTTCGGCAGAGAGATAGAACGCCATATCGATTTCAAAACGGATATAGCGCGGTGGCAGATGATTCAAGGCCACGCACATCACATCCGGCATCAGCTCCTCGAGTTCGTCCAGATGCAGTTGATCCCAGTGGTCGACGATGTATTCGACCACCATATGCTCGTAATAATTCTGGATATCTTCGGCAATGCGCACGATCAGGTCCTCCATGGTCTTCACCCAGTGTAGAACGATCGTTTCTGTTCGTCCGCCTGCAGCGCCAGCAGGGCGCTGCGTCGGTGTCGCGCCAGCCCGAGCCGGATCAGCCCCTCGGCCTGGCGTGCCTGTTGCCGGGGCTGGCGCGCAGCCAGCGGCGGCAGAAAGCTGATGCGCGCCAGAATGGAGGGCTGGGCCAGCAGGCGTATCAGGTGCAGGACAAAGATATCGTGGCCGATGTAGGGGGTGCGGCTGCAGCGGCTGTAGCCCTGCCAGTAACTGAGTACGACCGGATAGACCGGGGCTTCTCCGGCCGCACCGAGCAGCTGGTGGTGAAAACGGCGGACCGACTGGCCATCGGTGGTGGTGCCTTCGGGAAAGATCAGTACTGCATGCCGCGCGTCGATCAGCGCGCCGAGTTCGTTCCGCACCGCAGCGGTCTGGCCCTGACCGCGCCGGATAAAGCGGGTACCGGCGCTGCGGCAGAGCCAGCCGACCAGCGGCCAGCGGGCGACTTCGGCCTTGGCCAGGAACTGGCAGGGGGTCAGGGCGCCGAGCACCGGAATATCGAGCCAGGAAACATGGTTGGCCAGCAGCAGACCTGCCTGTGCAGGCGGGCGCCCGTCGACCCGCAGGCGTACCTTCAGGCAGCGGCACAGCCGTTCGAGCCACCAGCGTTTGGCGCGTATGCGCAGAGCTTCGAGCGCCTCGCCATGCAGGCTGGCCCAGACCGGCAGGATCAGGCTGACAAGGGCGCCGATCAGCAGCAGCAAGCCGAGATTGAGCCCGCGCCAGAGGACGCGGGCGATGATCAGTGGAACGCTGAGCATGGCTGCTCCCTAGGATTGACGCTGCAGAAAGTGACGTGCGTAGCGTGGTGCCAGCGCCTTGCGATCGAGCAGAATGAGGACGTCGGCGGTGGCGAATTCGGTATCCCAGCTCGGCTCGCCGCAGACTCGTGCGCCCAGGCGCAGGTAGCTTTTCAGCAGCGGCGGCATCCGGGTGATCAGGTTGTCCGGTACCGGAGCCAGAGGCACCGGAACGCGTGGAATGGCATGCAGCCACTGGGTGTCCAGATACTGGCGACGCAGCTGCTGCATGATCGCCTCGGTCTGGATACCGCCGTCGCTCATGCTGATGCTGGCGCAGCCGAACAGGAAGCGAATGCGCCGGCGCAGCAGCAGTCCGGCCAGTCCCTGCCAGAGGACGGCGATGGTGCCGCCGTGGCGATAGGCGCTGTCGACACAGGTGCGGCCGATTTCCAGAACCCGACCGGGCAGCTGGGTCAGGCCATGCAGGGAAAACTCGCTGCTGCTGTAGAAGCCGCCGCAGGCTGCGGCGCCCTCGGCGTCGAGCAGGCGGGTGGTGGCGACCAGTCGTCCGCTGTCACGACAGTGCACCAGCAGATGCGTGCAGTGGGCATCAAAACGGTCGCCATCCAGCCCCGGGGCGGGGCCGCTGAGGCGGGCATCGAACTCTTCACTGAAGATGCGATAGCGCAGTCGTTGGGCCGCTTCGAGGTCGGCGGCGTCCTGCGCCAGACGTACCTGCAGGCGCGGTGTGTCGAGTGCGGCGGGGGCTGCGGTGTGAATCGCGTGCGGCATGGATGACTCCTTTATGGACCGGTTTGGCGGAGTCAGTATTGGGCGCCGCTGTTGCATCGACGTGTCGGTTCGATGTGCAAACGGTGTCCGAATGATGGCGGTTCGATGACCGGCAGCGCGTACCCGTGGCGATGATAAATGCGGCTAAATGTCAGTGATATGTAAGTAAAAGCGGTGAGTATGCCGGTAACCGAAGCCTGTTACTGTAGTTGCGGTGTCTTGCCATTGTCAGGGCCGGGCCGGCTTTGCTAGTATCGCGGCCCTCCCGGCCAGACCGGGAATTCCGTTCGGATGAAGGTAGCAGGAGAGCGGCCGTTTCGGCCCACCGAAGAAGTAAATCTTTCAGGTGTCTCCGCTGCGCCCACAGCGCAGCAATCGAGATAGGGACTGCTACTGGACGAGCCTCTGGAGAGAACCCTTGAATGGGTCGCCGAAGGAGCAAAACCCCCCCGTGGGTTGAAACTCTCAGGCAAAAGGACAGAGGACAGGATTATTGGTTTCCGGTGGCCGTTCGTGCTGCCCTCTTGTCGTGACTGCGCGTGCAGCCACGTGCCTTGCCATAATCTCTTCGTCTTTCCGGAAAACGTGTCACTTTTTGTTTTCGTGGAAGATAACCATGACTGATCTACTTGCTCTGTTGCAGACCCTCGATGGCTGGGTCTGGGGACCGCCGTTGCTGATTCTGCTGGTGGGCACCGGTGTCTATCTCACCATTGCCCTCGGCGGTATTCAGGTACGGGCCCTGCCGTTGGCGCTGAAACTGCTGTTTCGCCCCCAGTCCGGCAAGACCGGTGATATCTCAAGCTTTGCCGCCCTCTGTACGGCGCTCTCGGCCACCATCGGCACCGGCAACATCGTCGGTGTAGCCACCGCCATCAAGCTCGGGGGACCCGGTGCGCTGTTCTGGATGTGGCTGGCGGCCTTCTTCGGCATGGCGACCAAATATGCCGAGTGCCTGC
>CAYWUD010000118.1:0-5173 GCA_964461355.1 uncultured Pseudomonadales bacterium
TCAAAACATTCGCAAAAAATTCTCAAAACTATTCAGTGTTTCGCCTGTTTTAGCCGCTCGCTCAGGGCGATATCCGACCCTTCTGCTTCTGTCCATTTAACGCCATCGGCCAGGTAATGCTTGGTCATTTCGGTGTCCGCGTGGCCGTACAACAGCTGCACTTTTTCCGGCGCCCATCCGGCGTCTTCAAGCAGCCGCCCGCCGAGTGATCGGATCACAGAAAGTGGTGTTCTGGTGCTCTCTATGCGCTGCGCTGCGCAGAGCGGTTCTCGCGATTACAACTGCGGTTTATTTCAGCACCCTTTTATAGCCCTGATTTTTATATGGCTTTTTCCTACAGCATCTCCCGAAGTCTGCCCTTGTTGCCCGATATGGGGCGAGCCAGACTCAGATTAACGAAAGGGCACAGGGAGGTGTGATAAGCAATCCGGGGTTCCCAACAGGAACACAGGTTAACGACCGAAGTAAGGAGTGCTTATGCCGCCGCAGAAGAAGGGAAAACGGGTATGAGCTGCTAGCGGAAGCAAAAGGCGGTTCAAGTCGGGGTTGGAGCCGTTGATTCGGCCAGCTCAAAACGAGATCTAGGATTTCCGCTTAGCCAGAACCCAATCCGTCAAGGCCTCACCCATGGTGGGGCTTTTTTGTGCCGCCAGTACAGTGTTTTATGCCCGCGCGCGCTCCTCTTGTTACCGATATCAATAACTCCCTCTGCTCCTCGCCCTACACTGTGGTTTTGCCAGAGGAAGGGCGATGACGATCACCCTGGAACAGTTAATGGTGGTCAAGGCGGCTGCCGATTGTGGTTCCTTTTCGGCTGCCGGGCGCCGACTTGGCAAGGCACAGTCGACGGTTTCGGCGACGATCAGCAATCTTGAACTCGAAACCGGGGTACAGCTGTTCGATCGTTCGGGCCGATTTCCGCAGCTGACCGAGGTTGGTGCCGATCTTCTCGAACACATCAGTACTCTGGTGGTCCAGGCGAGCAACCTGCAGGGTAAATTCAACGCCTATTCCAGCGGTATCGAGCATGAGCTGACGCTGGTGGTGGATGCCGCCATTCCCCATGCGCTGTACGCACCGGTATTGAGTGCATTTTACCGTCAGTTCCCCTATGTCAGTCTGCACCTTAAATCGGTAGCACTCGATGATGCGCTCTCCGGCCTGCTCGATCAGCGTCATGCGCTGGCATTGATGCTGACGCAGCCCAATTATCCCGAGGCCATCGGCTTTTGTCGGCTGGGTACGCTGAAACTTGCCGAAGTGGTGCATCCCGCGCATCCGCTCTGTCAGTTACAGCCGGTCACCTTTGCGGATCTGAGCAATTACCGTCAGCTGATCTTTGCGCCCCACGGACGTAGCCTGATTACCGCCGAGTATCTGCGCTCGCCCCAGCGCCTGTATGCCGACAGCATGGAAACTCTGTTGCAGTTGACGCTCGAGGGGTTGGGGTGGTCGGTGTTGCCCTGGTCACGGGTCGAGCCTTTGATTCGCTCCGGTGCGCTGGTGGAGCTGATGCTCAAGACCTATCCCCATACCCAGTGGGAGGTCGGTGTCGATCTGGTCTGGTCCTGCAGTGCGCCCAGAGGGCCGGCGGCGAGCTGGTTGCAGCAGGCACTGACAGGCTGTTCTCTGTCCCGATGAAGACAAAAAGGGGCAGACTCCATGTCTGCCCCGTGTCTTGCCTGTTGTGGTTTACTCGCGGTTGGGGAGCTCGGAGAGTTCCACCTCCTGCAGCGCCGGCTCTGCTTCCTTGCCACTGCCCCAGATATTGAAGATCAGGTTCAGCCCGAGCGCCGAGACGCCGCCGAGGGTGATGGCGCTGTTCAGGACGATCTGCACGTTCTCGGAGAAGGCGCTGAAGAAGGTGGGGTTGCAGACCACCAGCATGGCCATCCCAAGGCTGACGGCGACAATGACCAGATTGCGGTTGTCGTCCATGTCGACACGGCCGAGGATTTTCAGCCCGGTGCAGGCGATCGAACCGAACAGCACAATCCCGGCGCCGCCCAGAACCGGCAGCGGAATGCAGGCGGCGATGGCTGAAAGTTTCGGGAACAGTCCCAGCAGAATCAGAAATACCCCGCACAGAGCCACGACCCAGCGACTGCGTACGCCGGAAACGCGCAGCACGCCGGTGTTCTGGGAGTAAGTTGTGTAGGGGAAGGAGTTCATGATGCCGCCGAGCATGGTCCCCAGACCCTCGGCACGCAGCCCTGCGGCGACTCCCTTGTGGTCCACGGGGCGATCGCAGACTTCGCCGATGGCAATATAGTCCCCGGTCGATTCCACCATGGTGACCAGCATGGCCAGAATCATGGCGAAGATTGCCGCCAGCTTGAATTCGGGCATGCCCATCGCAAACGGGGTCACCACGCCGACCCACTCGGCATCGGCAACACCGGCAAAGCTGACATGGCCCATCAGCAGGCCGGCACCGGTGCCGACCACCAGTCCGATCAGAATGGCGATGCGTGCGATAAAGCCGTGGCAGCACTTCATGATCGCCAGCACCAGAAACAGGGTAAAGAGTGACAGGCCAAGGTCAGTCATGGCCACTTCCTGAGGGCCGAACCCCTTGCCGCCACCCATCCACATGATCGCTACCGGGAACAGGGCCAGGCCGATGATGGTGATCACGGTGCCGGTCACCACCGGAGGAAAGAAGCGCAGCATCTGACTCCACCAGGGCGCGATCAGGAAGGTGAAGGCACCGGCGGCAATGGTAGCGCCGAACATGGCGGTAAAGCCTTCGCTCGAGCCGATCATGATCAGCGCCGGAATGGCGGCGATGGTAGTGCCCTGAACCACGGGCAGGCGGATGCCGATGGTACCGCCGCGCAGGCCAATACACTGCACCAGTGTGCAGATACCGCTGGTGATCAGGCAGGCGCTGAGCATGAAAATCAGGTCATCGGGTTTCCAGCCAAGGGCACCGGCCAGTACCAGTGGCGTGACGACCAGGCTGGCATAGGCTGCCAGCAGGTGCTGCAGGGCCAGCGCCAGCGTCTGGCGTGGGGGCAGCACCTGATCGACGGGATGCAGGTTGGCTGGCGCTTGGTTTGCGTTGCGTTCACTCATGGGATGCTCCTGTGACAGGTCCGATCGTGGCATTACAGGCTGCGCTGTTTCAGGGCGAAGGCGCGCTGGCGCAGTTGAGTCAGTACTTCCTTCTCGTCAATCCCTTGCAGTACTCCGTTGTCGAGCAGAATCCGGCCATCGACGATGCTGTAGCGCACATCATCGGCGCGGGCCGAGTAGACCAGTGCCGCTGCGGGATCATAGAGCGGTGCGCTGTGGATGGTGTTCAGCGCGACGATGATCATGTCGGCCGCCATGCCCACGGCCAGACGGCCGCATTCGGGACGATGCATGGCGCGGGCCGCATCCGCTGTGGCCAGCTCCAGCACCTGCTGCAGAGGCAGAAGCTCGGGGTCGCAGCAGTGATTTTTGTGGGTGATGGCGGCAAATTTCATTTCCTGGAACAGGTCCAGGCTGTTGTGGCTGGCCGGGCCGTCGGTCGCGAGCCCGATCTGTACGCCGGCTTCAAGCATCGGCTTGATCGGCATGATGCCCGAGCAGAGCTTGGCGTTGCTGACCGGACAATGTGCTACCTGGGTTCCGGTGTCGGCCAGAATGCGGATGTCTTCGGCATTGAGCTTGGTGCAGTGGGCTGCCGTTACATCGGGGCCCAGTACCCCGAGCGAAGCCAGCCACTGCGTGGGTGTGGTGCCGTAGTGGGTGCCCACATAGTTCAGTTCCTGCACGCCCTCGGCCAGATGGGTATGGATCGAAACGCCCAGACGGTCGGCTGTCTGTCGGCACAGGCGCCACATGCGTTCGCCACAGGAGTAGGTCGCATGCGGTGACAGGGCGATTTCGAGGCGTCCCTGCTGGCTGCGGTGATGCTGTTCGACCCGCTCGGAAAACTGATCCAGGGTGCGCCAGGAGGTTTCGGTGATGTCCGCGTACAGGCCGCGGTCGGCAAAGCCATAGCCGAGTGTGGCGCGCAGCGGCAGTGTGTTCAGTGCTTCGATCTGCGGCTCGACCGCATAGGCATCGAAGTGTTCGTTGAAGCAGGTGGTACCGGCGCGGACCATCTCGATCAGGCCGGCCAGACTCGCCCAGTACAGCAGTTCCGGGTCGAAATTGCGTTTCATCTGCCACATGTACTGCAGCCATTCGAACAGCTTGGCGTCTTCGTTCAGGCCGCGCAGCAGGACATTCGATGCGATGTGGGTGTGGCAGTTGACCAGTCCTGGCATCAGGGCGTTACCACCGGCATCAATCACGCGGGTGGCCTGCCAGGATGGCAGCGTGGCGCTATCGCCCAGCGCCAGAATGCGTCGGTCATGAATCAGCAGGGTACCGTCTGCAATGGGGGGCTGTCCGCCCATTGGCAGCAGATAAGCGTTGGTGATGGCAAGATCGGCCTGCAAGGGGTGCATCAGCGGTGCTCCTTCTAGGGTGTATTCGGCTTTTGATATGCCCGAATCAAGAGTTGTAAGCGTTGTGTTATGGCGGATCCTGCTATCAGTTTGCAGAGGTTTTCGATCGATGGTTGATGGTATCCATCGCTTGAGACGATGGGTCATCGGTCAAAAAAATCGTGCTGTTATTCAGGGATACGTCTGTTTCCGGCGTCAGGGTCCGGCCGCCGGTGGCCTGTATGCTCGAAAAACTCTGTCGGCGCCCCGGCTTCTAGCCACCATGGGGGGCTCATATGCAAGCGCAGGCTCGTATTCTGCTTACCGAACACCAACAAATATCTGCTGCTCGTGAGGGCTTCGGGGCGTTGGCAGGGGGGGGCTTATGCCTTGACGGTGGGCAGGGCGTTCCAGCGCGTGGTGTAGGCAGGGCTCAGCTTGTCGCGACGCATCTGCCAGTCGGCGTCTGGGTTCACACGGGCGCAGTGCAGGCAGTGGCGTCCGACACGGCGGTTGATGCGATCCTGAGTAGCCAGAAAGGCGGCCCGTTTTGGATTGCGCTCAGGGGAGAACAGATCGCCCTGCAGGACATGCTGAGGACGCAGTTCGGTAAAGATGACGCCGCATTTGCCCAGAGGCACCGGCAGGGATTCGCCCGGCAACAGGCGTTCCAGGGCGTTGCTGAGCATCTCCTGCCAGAGCTTCGGGTCCTGGCCTGGCTGGTTCAGCGGTAGACTCAGGCTGCGGCT
>CAYWUD010000118.1:5183-6901 GCA_964461355.1 uncultured Pseudomonadales bacterium
CCCTGGCGGTAGGCGCGCGAAAATAGACCAGTGCGATACGGGCACCCAGCCCCTGCTGGCGCAGACGGGTGCAGCCCTGTTCAAGATGCCCGCAGAGTGCGGCCAGAAGTTCGCGCCGCTGGGTCACCGGGCGGCCAAAGGAGCGTGAACAGATCAGCTGGTGGCGGTTCTGGGCGTTGATCTGCTCCAGAGCGATTCTGCGGATGCCACACAGTTCCCGATGGCAGTTGTACAGCGTGGTGCCAAAGCGCTGGCGGATCCAGTGAGGATCGCGCTGGCAGAAATCGAGGGCGCTGTGCAGACCGAGGCGCTGCAGGCGTTCACCAAGACGCCGGCCGATGCCCCAGACTTCGGTCAGCGGCATGCGCTGCAGCAGCCAGGTCCAGTGGGCCGGTTCACTCAGTACGGCGACGCCCTGGCAGGCCGGCAGCTGCTTGGCAGCCCACTGTCCGGCCTTGGCCAACGTCAGGGTGGGGCCGGCGCCGACCCCGACCTCAAGGCCCAGACAGTGCTGCAGATGGCTGCGTATCCGTTGTCCCAGCGCCTTGAGGGCAGCGGCATCACCGAGCCCCTCAAGTGCCAGAAAACTCTCGTCGATCGAGTAGCTGTACTGTGGCGCAAAACCCTCGAGCAGACTGTTCATGCGGGCGCTGATGTCGCCGTAGAGTTCGTAGTTGCTCGAGCGCACCCAAAGGCGCCCGCTGCGCTCGAGTGCGTGCAGCTGGTAATAGGGTGTGCCCCGGCAAATACCGAGCTCTTCCTTGGCGCGCCGACAGAGCGCAATGACCATGCCATCGTTATTGGACAGCACCACCATCGGGCGCTGGCGCAGGGCGGGAGCAAAGATGCGTTCGCAGCTGACGTAGAAGCTCCGGGCATCCACCAGGGCATACATCGCTAGCGCACCTGGTGCAGGCAATGGGTGACTACGCCCCAGAGCTCAAAGTCGCGTTCGGCCTCGATCGAAATGGGCGCATAGGCCGGATTGAGGCTGCATAGCTCCAGGCGTTCGTGCCACTGACGCAGCTGTTTGACGCAGAGTTCGCCGTCGAGCACGCAGATGCAGATATCGCCGCTGCCGGCGGTCAGGCTGCGATCGATCACCAGAAGGTCGCCGTCGTGGATCTCCGGTTCCATCGAGTCACCCTGGGCGCGGGCAAAAAACGTAGCCGCCGGATGGCGTACGCAGAGTTCGTCCAGTGACAGGCGATCCTGCAGATAGTCTGCGGCTGGCGAGGGAAAGCCGGCCTGAATGGGGGCGCGATAGAAGGGACGGCGTACGGCCGCTTCGGGCTTGGGGCGGTAGAGATCGAGGACTGGCATGCTGCGTATCGCTCTATACTGTATATGCGTACAGTATAGAGCGATACGCGAGTGAAAACAGCCCCTGTGGCGCTCGCGGGCGCAGGCGCTATGTTGCTGATCGAACGGGTTTTTCTTGCGCGAATGCTTGTGTTTTAAGGGCCCTGCCCCCATCTTAGAGCTATCGCATGACACACGTAGATGTCCGGTCTGTAGGTCATCCGGCCTTCGGACATCGTATAAGCAAGGGGGATCTAGATGAGTGATAAACAGGTAACCGCGCCGGAGAGTCGGCAGCTTCCGCTGCTGCCGCTGCGTGATGTGGTTGTGTATCCCCATATGGTGATTCCGCTGTTTGTCGGGCGTGAGCGCTCGATTCAGGCACTGGAAGCGGCCATGGCGGCAGACAAGCAGAT
>CAYWUD010000119.1:0-6893 GCA_964461355.1 uncultured Pseudomonadales bacterium
GGAAGGCGGCTGGGCTTCTACCCAGAAGATCGAGGACTCCAAGACCCGTCTGGATCGTCTGGGCTTCTTCAAGGAGGTCAACGTCGAGACGCCGGCCGTTCCCGGCACCAGTGACCAGATCGACGTAAACTACAGTGTGGAAGAGCAGGCCTCGGGCAGTATTACCGCCAGTGTCGGTTTCTCCCAGGGCGATGGCATGATCCTCGGCGGTAACGTCAGCCAGAACAACTTCCTCGGTACCGGTAACCGGGTGTCCGTCGGCATCAGTACTTCCGATACCCGAGACCTCTACAGCTTCAGCTTTGTCGATCCGTACTACACCGTCGATGGCGTCAGCCGCGGTTTCAGTGCCTTCTACAACGCGACCGATTACGACAAGTCCGACATCAGTTCCTACTCCAGTGATACCTGGGGCGGTGATATCAACTTCGGCTACCCGATCTCCGATATCTCCCGTCTGGGCTTCTCGCTCGGTATCGAGGATATCAGCATCAAGGAAGGAGACGATCCGGCGATCGTGATCAGCGATTACCTCGAGAAGGAAGGTGATTCGGCCTTCAATATCAAGGGTACGCTGAGCTGGAGCCAGTCCGAGCTTAACCGCGGTATCCTGGCCACGCGCGGCTACTCCCAGAGTGCGGCGCTGGAACTCGGTCTGCCCGGCAGCGATGTCAACTACTACCGTCTGACCTACCGCGGTCAGCGCTTCTTCCCGGTTTCCGAAGATCTGACCCTGCGTCTGCGTACCAAGATGGGTTATGCGGATGTGTCCGGTGGCTCGCGCCTGCCGTTCTATGAAAACTTCTACGCCGGCGGCTTTGGCTCGGTGCGCGGTTACAAGGACAATACCCTGGGTCCGCGCTCGCGTGCCGAAACCGATCCCGATTACGATCCGGTGGGCGGTAACGTGCTGGTCGAAGGTTCGGCCGAGCTGATCTTCCCGTTCCCGTTCGTCAAGGACAAGCGTTCCTTGCAGAGCGCCTTCTTTATCGACGGCGGTAACGTCTTCGATACCGACTGTCAGGACAATCTGACCACATCCGGCGGTGATCCGGCCGTCAGCAGCTGTACCAAGCCCAAGTTCGGCGAGCTGCGTTACTCGGCCGGTGTCGGTGTCACCTGGATCACCGCTCTGGGCCCGCTCTCCTTCAGCCTGGCGAAAGCGCTCAAGGACAAGGACGACGACGATACCCAGTTCTTCCAGTTTTCTCTCGGCGGCAGCTTCTAAGGCTGCCGACAGTTCCCAGACAAGGATTGATCGCATGAACTCATTCAAGAAACTGTTGCTTGCCGTGGCTCTGGCCACTCCGGTACTGGCCGCTCCGGTTGCCGCCGAAATGAAAATTGCCGTTGCCGATCCGCAACGCGCGTTTGAAACTTCGCAGCCGGCGCAGGCCTACAAGAAAGAGCTCGACCGTCGTTTCGGTAAGGAACTCAATGCCATCAAGAAGCAGGGCCAGCAGCTGCAGAAGGCACAACAGAAACTGCAAAAGGATGCTTCTACCCTGAGCAAGGACGAGATGGCCAAGCGTGTGCGTGACCTCGAGCGCATGGGCGAGGACATGCAGCTGGCGCAGAACGAGCTCGGCAACAAGATGGCTGCCTATGAGCAGAAGGAAGGCAAGCAGGCGCAGCTGAAGAACCAGCTGCGTGAAGCGATGCATCAGGTGGCCAAGGACGGTGGCTACGATCTGGTGCTGGCTCCGGCTCAGGTGCTGTACGCCAAGCCCGAGCACGATATCACCAACCAGGTGGTCGAGCGTTTTAACCAGATCGCGCGCTAAGGAGTCCCATGGCTGCCGTCTATACCCTGAAAGAGCTGGCTGAACTGCTGCAGGCCGAGCTGGTCGGCGATCCGGCCTATGTTGTCGATACGCTGGAAAATCTCGAGCAGGCGGGGCCGGGGGCGATCAGTTTTCTCTCCAATCCGAAATACCGTGCGGCCCTGAGCGATACTCAGGCCGGCGCGGTAATTCTGAAACCGGAGCTGGCCGAGGCCTTTGCCGGTAACAAGCTGCTGGTGGCCGATCCCTATGCGGCCTACGCGCGTCTGTCGCACTGCTTTGATCGCAGTGCCCGCTGGCAGGGCGGCGGTGTACATGAGAGCGCCTGGGTCAGTCCGGAGGCCGAGGTCGATCCGACTGCCTGGATCGGGCCGCAGGTCAGTGTCGCGGCCGGTGCCCGTATCGGTCCGCGCGCTTATATCGGTCCCAACTCGGTGATCGGTGAGCGTGCCGTGATCGGTGATGACTGTCATCTGACGGCCAATGTCACGCTGTATCATGAGGTGGAGCTGGGCGCGCGGGTGCTGCTGCACGCCGGTGCGGTGCTGGGTTCGGACGGGTTCGGCTTTGCTCCGGCCGCCGGGCGCTGGAACAAGATCGCTCAGGTCGGCCGGGTCATTGTCGGCAACGATGTCGAGATCGGTGCCAATGCCTGTATCGACCGCGGTGCGGTGGATGACACCCGTATTCACGATGGCGTCAAGATCGATAACCTGGTGCATATCGCCCACAACGTCGAGATCGGTGCCCATACGGCGATGGCCGCTCAGGTAGGGGTAGCCGGCAGTACCAGAATCGGTCAGCACTGTACCTTCGCCGGTCAGGTCGGCGTGGTCGGCCATATCACTCTGGGCGATCGCATCCATATCGCCGGCAAGTCGGTGGTCAGTAACAGCATCAAGGAGCCGGGCGCCTATGCTTCCGGCGCCGGCAGCTGTCAGCCTGCGGCCGAATGGCGCAAGCAGGCGGCCCGTTTCCGCAAGCTCGACGAGATGGCGCGGCGTCTTAACAAGCTGGAAAAGCAGCTCGCCGAACTGTCGGGCGATAGCGAATAATAGCCGGGGCAGGTCTTCGCCCCGGTTTTTCAGTCAATCTGAACAAGGTAAAGCCGTTCATGAGTCAGATGTATATCGAGCAGATCAAGACCCTGCTCCCCCAACGTTTTCCCTTTCTGATGATCGATCGTGTGGTAGGGCTGGATCTGGAGACCAAGGAGATCCACTGCTACAAGAACGTTTCGGTCAACGAGGATTTCTTCAACGGCCACTTTCCGGCCCAGCCGATCATGCCCGGCGTAATGATCGTCGAAGCGATGGCCCAGGCCTGCGGTATTCTCGGTTTTTCCATGGCCGGTGCGACGGTCGATGACGGCTGCGTGTACCTGTTCGGCGGCGCCGACAAGATCCGCTTCCGCCAGCCGGTGGTACCGGGTGATCGCCTGGAACTGCATGCATCCTTTGTCAGCGAACGTCGTAATATCTGGAAGTTTTCCTGTCGCGCCGAGGTTGATGGTAAACTGGTCAGCTCCGCTGAAATTACCTGTGTGAAGAAGGATATCTGATCTTGTCCATCGATCCCTGCGCCCGGATTCACCCCACTGCACTGGTTGACGCTCAGGCCTGCATTGCTGCAGATGTCGAGGTCGGTCCCTTTGCCGTGATCGGTGCTGATGTAGTTCTGGAAGCCCATGTGGTTATCGGTGCCCATGCGGTGCTCGAAGGTCCGTGCCGGATTGCAGCCGGTTGCGTGATCGGTGCGCACAGTCTGGTGGGTGCCGGGGTCGAACTTGGCGCCGCTTCAGAACTCAAGTCCCATGTGGTGCTCAAGGGGCCGAGTCGGATCGGTCGTGGCAATCGCATCTACCAGTTTGCATCGGTAGGTGAGGCCTGTCAGGACAAGAAATATGCCGGTGAGCCGACCGTGCTGGAGATCGGTGACAACAACGTGATCCGTGAGGGCTGCACCATCCATCGCGGTACGGTGCAGGACGAGGGGATCACCCGGATCGGCAGCAACAACCTGCTGATGGCCTATGTGCATGTCGGTCACGACTGTGTGATCGGCAATAACTGTATCCTGGCCAACAATGCGGCGATTGCCGGTCATGTGAAGATGGCCGATGGTGCGATCCTCGGCGGTTATACCACCGTGCATCAGTTTACCCAGATCGGTGCGTTCAGCATGAGCGCGGCGAACTCGGCCGTATTCAAGGATATTCCCGCCTTTGTCATGGTGGGCGGCAACCCGGCCGCCGCCCATGGCATGAATTTCGAGGGGATGCGTCGCCGGGGCTACAGCCCCGAGCTGATCCGCTCCCTGCGCCAGGCCTACAAGCTGGTATACCGTCAGGGACTGCCGCTCAAGGATGCACTCGAGACGCTGAAGGCCGAGCCGCAGTCGTCCGAGCTGGATCTCTTTATCCATTCACTGGAATGTTCCACCCGCGGAATTACCCGGTAGTTATGAAACAACCCGTTCGTATTGCCATCGTCGCCGGAGAAACCTCCGGCGATCTTTTAGGTGCCGGATTGATTCAGGCGCTCAAGCTCCGCTATCCCGATGCACGTTTCGAGGGGATCGGCGGGCCGAAAATGCTGGCCGAAGGCTTTGTCAGCCATTACCCGATGGAACGCCTGGCGGTAATGGGGCTGGTCGAGGTGCTGGGGCGTCTGCGTGAACTGCTGGGTATCCGCAAGGCGCTCATCGAGCGCTATCGCAGTGATCCGCCGGATCTTTTTATCGGTATCGATGCTCCGGATTTCAACCTGACCCTGGAAGAGCGCCTCAAGGCCAGCGGCATTGCGACCGTGCACTACGTCGGCCCCTCGATCTGGGCCTGGCGGCAGAAGCGGGTGTTCAAGGTCAAGCGCGCCTGCGACCGGGTGCTCTGCCTGCTGCCCTTTGAAATTCCGTTCTATCAGCGCTTTGATGTGCCGGCGACCTTTGTCGGTCACCCGCTGGCCGATCAGATCCCCCTGGAGCCCGATACCCGTTCGGCGCGTCGCGCACTCGGTATCGCCGATGATGCTCGCGTGGTGGCCCTGCTGCCGGGCAGCCGCGGCGGTGAGGTACAGCGGCTGGCGCCGCTCTATCTGGCTGCGGCGCGTCTGATGCACCAGCGCCAGCCGGATCTTGAGTTTCTGCTGCCGGCGGCCAACGAGCGGCGGCGCAGCGAAATCGAGGGCGTTCTGGCGGACTATCCGGAGCTGCCGGTGCGCCTGCTCGACGGTCAGGCGCAGCAGGCGATGACCGCCGCCGATGCCCTGCTGATCGCCTCGGGCACCGCGACGCTGGAAGCCTGTCTGCTGAAAAAGCCGATGGTGATCGCCTACCGGCTGGCGGGGCTGACCTTCGCGATCATGAAGCGGATGGCCAGGATCCGCTGGGTGGGGCTGCCGAACCTGCTCTCTGATCGCGAGATCGTACCCGAGCTGCTGCAGGATGCCGCCACCCCCGAAGCGCTGGCCGAGGCCACGCTGGCTGCACTCGAGCCGGAACGGGCCAGTCAGCTGGTCAGCGAATTTACCCGTATTCACCATGCGCTGCGTCAGAATGCCAGCGCCACTGCAGCGCAGGCGGTGGCCGAGCTTCTGGATCGGCCACAGGAGGCGCGCAATGCTGCAGAGTAGTTTTTCCTTTGATGCAGGCGAGTGCGTACCGCTGATCTGTGGTGTCGATGAGGTGGGCCGCGGCCCCCTGTGTGGCGATGTGGTGACGGCAGCGGTGATTCTCGATCCGGCGCGGCCGATCACGGGGCTCAATGATTCGAAAAAGCTGACCGAGAAAAAACGCGAACGTCTGTTCGACGAGATCTGCGCAAAGGCGCTGGCCTGGTCGGTTGCGCGCGCTTCGGTGGCGGAGATCGATCAGCTCAATATTCTCCATGCCACCATGCTGGCCATGGTGCGAGCGGTGGAGGGACTTTCGGTCCGACCCGAGCTTGCCCTGATTGACGGCAATCGGGTCCCTCAGGGGTTGCCCTGCGCCGGGCAGGCGATCGTCAAGGGTGATGCCTCGGAGCCAGCCATTGCGGCGGCCTCGATTCTGGCCAAGGTCACCCGGGATCGGGAGATGGTGGCGCTCGATGCCGCTTACCCCGGTTACGGCATCGCCGGTCACAAGGGCTATCCTACCGCCCAGCATCTGGCTGCGCTGAAGACCCTCGGCGTCACGCCCTACCACCGCCGCAGTTTCCGTCCGGTGCGTGAACTGCTCGAAGCGGGCACCTAGACGTTCCTTTGGCGATACCCTGCAGCTGATCGAGCAGCTCGTCGCTACCGCAGATACCCGAACAGAGCCCCAAACGCCGTGCCAGGGCGTTGATCGGGGGCAGCGGCAAGGGGGCCAGTCGCTCTGGCTGCTGCAACAGATCGACAAACCGGCCGTAGTGGCTGATGCGGCCCTGTTCGAGCAGCAGACAGTGTTCGAACTGCTCGCTGGCCCAGGCCAGATCATGACAGATGCAGAGCACGGTCCTGCCGCGTGCGGACAGTTCCGTCAGCAGTGCGGCAAAGCGGCGCCGGAAGGCGGCGTCCTGTCCGGCGCAGGGCTCATCGAGTACCAGAATCGGTGTGTCCATCGCCAGGGTCGAAGCCAGTGCCACCCGTCGCCGGAGGTAGAGCGGCAGATCAAACGGATTGAGCGCCTGTACCGGCTCAAGCTCCATCCATGTCAGCGCCCAGTCGACCAGATGCGCGATACGTTCGGCACTGTAGCCGAGCAGCCTGGGGCCGAAGGCCAGTTCGTCGTAGACGCTGGCGCGGCAGAGCTGTTGATCCGGATTCTGAAACAGATAACCCACCTGCCGTGCCAGCGTGGCGGTCGGCTGCGGGCCTGAGTCCTGCCCTCCGATCAGTACCTGCCCCGCGGTCGGGCGCAGCAGACCGTTAAGATGGCGCGCCAGGGTCGTTTTGCCCGACCCGTTACTGCCGATCAGTGCGACCTGAAGGCCGGCTGCAATATGAAGATCGATCCCGCGCAGGGCTTCGGTGCCGCCGGGGTAACGGTAGTGCAGCGCGCGCAGTTCTATCGCCATCACACAGCTCCCGGGGCGTGGGCAGACATGCCCTGACAGGCCTCATCCAGTGTCAGCGGTAGCGGATACTGCAG
>CAYWUD010000120.1:0-6878 GCA_964461355.1 uncultured Pseudomonadales bacterium
GTGTTCTATCGCCGCGTCGAGCTGCCTGACTCGGCCCTCAAGTACAGCATCGACCACAGCGCCCACTACTATCTGATTGATGCCGACCAGCGTCTGCGCGCCCGCGTTCCCCATGGCAGCAGCGTCGCCACGCTGGTCAGCGCCCTGCGCCAGCTGCTACCGGCAGCGCCAGCAACACACTCATCCCCGTAAAGGAGGTTCCATGCCCCAGTTCTCCGTCCGTCGCGCCGCGCTCTGCGCCAGCCTGCTTGCCCTTGGCCTGAGTGCACAGGCCGAGGTACAGGTCGATCAGGCCCGAGTGCGGGCCGTACCGCCGGGCAGCAGCAACAGTGCAGCCTATCTGGATCTGCATAACCGCGGCACCGCGAGCGTCGCCCTGGAGCGAGTCGAAAGTTCGGCAGCGCAGGCCGTGGAACTGCATCAGGTACAGGAACAGGCCGGCATGCTCAGGATGAGCCCGGTAGCGTCGATCGAAGTATCCGCCGGAGCTCAGGTCAGCCTGAAACCCGGGGGCTATCACATCATGCTGCTGGGCATCACCCAGCCTCTGCAGGAAGGCCAGAACGTCGATCTCGACCTTTACTTCAGTGATGGCCAGTCGCTGCAGATCCAGGCACCGGTAATGCGCATCCAGCCGATGATGAAGCCCGGTATGCACAAGCACGAATCAACCGACGCGCCCGCTTCGACCGCCGAGCCGCATCACGGCTCTTGAACTTCGGGCTATCAGCCTATAGATTAGAACTTTCTTTATTAGGGTTATCTAATATGGCAAACCGCAAACAGATCTCCATTACCGCAGAACACTCCACCGGCTATGTGGTATCCGCCAATATTCGCGGCCACCAGGTGCTGATCGATCAGCCGCAGGCCGCAGGCGGAGAGGATCTGGCGCCCAACCCGCTGGAACTCTTTCTGTTTTCTCTGGCCGGTTGCGTCGCCAGCATCGCAAGGATCAAGGCCACACAGGATCGCATTGCACTGCGCGCGATCAACGTGCAGATCGATGCATCACTGAATCCGGCGGTGCTGATGGGCAAGGCCAGCGAAGACCGCTGTGGATTTGATGCCATCAGCATTCGCGCCGAAATTGACGCCGACCTTTCGGATGCCGAAAAGCAGGAATTTCTTGATCAGGTCTGCGCCCGCTGTCCGCTGCATGACAACATCGCCCACACCACCGAGGTGGTCCACAGCCTCAGCGCCTGAACGCGCGCGATAAAAAACCCGCCAGAGGCGGGTTTTTTTATCGGTGCCCATCAATCAGCCAAGCAGTCGATCGACCAGAATCATCAGGCCGGGCAGCCCGAAAAACAGGCCGCAGATATAGATAGGGGCAACCAGGCGAGTGCGCTCTGCCAGATTACCGAGCCCTTCGGCCAGCTGCAGCGGCACTTCGCGCAGGAACGGCAGACCGAAAATCACCAGTGTACCCAGCACGTTGAAGGCCAGATGCACCATCGCGATTTCAAGCGCCGGCAAGGCACTGGCACCGGAGATGGCGGTCGCGGCGAGCAGAGCGGTGATACAGGTGCCGATGTTGGCACCGAGGGTAAAGGGGTAGATATCGCGAACGCGGAAGATCCCGGAACCGACCAGCGGCACGATCAGGCTGGTGGTGGTCGAAGAAGACTGCACCAGTACAGTCACCAGGGTACCTGAAGCAATACCGCTGATCGGGCCACGACCGATAGCACGATGCAACAGCAGCTTGGCGCGCCCCTCAAGGGCATGACGCAGCAGACGACCGATCAGACTGACCGCCACCAGAATCATGGCCACGCCGAGCAGGATCATCAGACCACCGGCCAGGGTATGCGGCAGCGTATCGAGCAGCGCCTTGAGTTCGCTGACCACCGGTTTGGTAATCGGCTTGATGAAGTTAAAACCCTTCATCGACAGGGAATCACCGCCAACAAAGAAGCCGGCAATCCACAGACCCACCTTTTCCAGCAGGCCGAAGGCGATCTCCAGCGGCAGAAAAATGATCACGGCCGTCAGGTTGAACATGTCATGGACCGTAGCGGCTGAAAACGCACGCTTGAAGTCATCACGGCTGCGCACATGACCGAGGCTCACCAGCGTACTGGTCAGACTGGTGCCCATATTGGCGCCCATGATCATCGGAATCGCCGAGGTAACCGGCAGGCCGCCCGCCACCAGACCGACGATGATCGAGCTGACGGTGCTGGACGATTGAATCAGCGCCGTGGCCACGGTTCCGACCACCAGTCCCAGAACCGGGTTGGCGGCAAAGGCAAAGAGCTGTTCGGCCTGACCACCGGTCGCCCATTTAAAGCCCGCACTGATGGTGCTGACGGCCAGCAACAGCAGATAAACCAGCAGGACGATACGTAACCAGAGGAATGAGCCACGGCGTTCTACCGGCTGCTCGGCGACAAGTTCGGACATAACCACCTCAATACGCTTGATGCGAAAACGGCTGAGATGGTGAAAGACAAAGATGACAGCTATGTGACAATCATGACAAATGAATAAAAGTTTTTTGTCGGTTTTGCTTCAGTTTTCTTACAGCGCCCTCAGGCGTGCGGCACAGGGGCAATCTTCGTTCTGGCTGCAGCGCTGCAAGAGTCCCCAAGGTCGTCCTGTTTCCTGCTACGTTCTAGGGTATGATCACCGGCATTCTTTTTTCCTACAGTGATTGCAGTCATGGCTTCTGGACAGACACATCTTATGGCCGGCATTACCGTCTCGGGCCTCGGGGCTACCGCCCTGATTGCTACAGGCGCCTGCTCGCCGGTCGCCGGAGCCGCACTCTGGGGGCTGGGCGCTGTCGCCTCGATGCTGCCGGATATCGATTCTGACTACTCGTCGGCACTGGAGCTGAGTTTTTCTCTGAGCGCACTACTGTTGATGCTGCTGCTCAGCACGCGCTTCGGACCGCTTCTTGATCTGTGGCTCCTGTGGGCCCTGCTTGGCCTGACCTTCATCGCCCTGCGTTTCGGCGTGCTGCCCCTGTTTCGCCGTTACACGCGCCATCGCGGCAACAGCCACTCGTTACTCGGAGCCCTGTGCGCCGTACTCGCCACAGCCACGCTCAGTTACCAGGGGCTCGGCCTGCGTCCCGATCTGGCCTGGCTTACCGGCGGATTTGTCCTGCTGGGCTATGTCACCCATCTGCTGCTCGACGAATGCTCGTCGGTCGACTTTCGTGGCAGCACCATCCGCCGCTCCTTTGGCACCGCACTCAAACCGCTGGCAACCGACAGTCCGCTGACAACCGGCCTGCTGCTGATCTGCTGCGCCCTCCTGGCCTGGTACACCCCGCCCTGGTCTCTACTGCCCCAGCTAGCCCATCGACTGCTGGGCTGGTAAACCTTTTTACCTCGGCCCCATACAGAATGCCTGTGACCCTCCTAAACTGACAGCAAGGGGGAAATGCCGTAGCGCCCCAGTACGGGTAACCGGCTCGAACGCGCAGCCGATACAGGCCGCAGGCATACTCAAGGGGGAAGCATGCGAGAACCCCATCGTCTTCAGGATGGTGATCTGGTCGCACTGATTCGTTGCAAGATGGATCACCATCAGCCCTGCTCGCTGGAGCAACTGGTGCTGCAGCGCCAACTGATTCCACAGGAAACCCTGACCCTGCTGGCCGAGGAACGTCAGGTCAACGTCGGACTGCGCCTGATCGATCAGATCCGCCAGCACAAGCTGATCCCCGAAGAGCTGCTGGGCGCCCTGCAGGCCGATCAGATGGGTCTGCCCTGGGTCAGCATCCGCGATCTGCCACCCGACGAGAAGGCTCTGCAGGAAGTCTCCGCCGATGGCGCCTCACGCCACTGCATGCTGCCCCTGGCGGTTGTCGATGGCTATCTGGTGCTGGCGATCGCCGATCCGGCCAACACACACGGCCTCAAGGAGATCGAGTTCACCAGCCACTACCCGCTGTTTCCGGTGATTGCTCCGGCCCATGAGATCAACGAACTGGCGGAAAAATTCTACCGCCCCTTCGAAGAACAGCGCCTGCTGGACCGGGTGGACCGGGTGGACAACCGCAACGGCGACAGCGAGAACGCTTCTGTCTATCAGCTCGAACAGCAGGCCAATCAGGAGCCGCTGGTACAGCTGGTCAACCGCATTCTGACCCGCGCCATTCAATGCAAGGCTTCGGATATTCATCTTCGCCCCACACCGGAATATTTTGAGCTCTGGTATCGCATTGACGGCGAACCGCAGCTGCAACGCAAGCTGGAAGCCTCGCTCAACGGTCCGCTGACCAACCGCATCAAGATCATGGGCGATATCGATATTGCCGAACGCCGCCGCCCACAGGACGGTCACGCCTCAATCGGCCTGTTTGGCCGTACCGTGGATCTTCGGATCTCGATCATGCCGACCGTCGACGGCGAAAGCGTAGTGATCCGGATTCTCGACCGCAGCAACGCCTACCCGAGCCTTGAAGGTCTGCAGCTTCCGGAAGAACAGCTCAAGACCCTGTACAGCCTGCTGCACCAGCGGCAGGGGATTTTTCTCTGTACCGGCCCGACCGGCTCGGGTAAATCCACCACCCTCTACGCCATGCTGTCCGAGCGTATCAAGCTCAATCACCACATCATCACCGTCGAAGATCCGGTCGAATACCGCCTTGACGGTGCCGAGCAGGTCCAGATCCATTCACAGATCGGCTACACCTTTGCCGAAGCCCTGCGCCATATTCTGCGCCATGACCCCGACGACGTGCTGGTCGGCGAGATGCGGGACGAGGAAACCGCCGAGATCGCCGTGCGTGCCGCACTGACCGGACACTTTGTGCTCAGCACCCTGCACACCAACGACGCGGTCAGCACCATTACCCGTCTGGTCGATATGGGCATCGAACCCTATCTGGTCAAATCAACCCTGCAGGGGGTGATGGCGCAGCGTCTGGTACGCTGCATCTGCCCCAACTGCCGTGAGCCACTGCCCGAAGAAGACGCCTCGCTGCTCGGTGAGTTGGGTCTTGATAACAGCGAAACCTGGTATCACGGCGCCGGCTGCAGTCAGTGCCAGAACAGCGGTATCAAGGGGCGGCGCTGTGTCGCCGAGCTGATTACCCTGACCCCGGAACTCGAAGCGATGATCGATCGCCAGGCCGATGCCCGGGAGATGCGCGCGCTGGTCCGCCAGCAGGGGATGAGCACCATCGAAGAGAACGCACTGGCCCTTGCACGCGCGGGTATTATCCCGCTATCCGAAGTCCTGAACGTACGCCTGTAATACGGCCCCCTGAGCACGGATTCTTTGTCCACAACAAACAACTTGTTTGATTGGAAGAAACGCTCCACAATCGGACAGGATTTTTGCACGATTTATTGATCTGGATGGTATCGCCGAGCCGGAAGGCTCGTGCATATTATCCGCCACGCCAGTAATCCAGCCGTTCTTTGTTGGCAAATTCCGCAAAATAATTAACAGGAATACGTCATGCTGTCCGTACAGACGCTTGAAGTGGTCGAGGTGGTTGCCCGCTGCGGGAGCTTCACCGCCGCTGCCAGTTCCCTGCACAAGGTTCCATCTGCCATCAGTTACACCATTCGCCAACTGGAGCAGGAGCTGCAGGTGCAGCTGTTCGAGCGTCGCCACCGCTCCGTAGCCCTGACCCCCGCCGGTGAATTCTTTGTTGGCGAAGCACGCAACCTGCTCAAGCAGTTTGACAGCCTGCGTCGTGAAACCCAGCGTGTCGCCAACGGCTGGCGACGCAGCTTCCGCATTGCGGTCGACAACGTGGTTAACCAGGCCCCCCTCACCGATCTGGTGGCCGCCTTCAATCAGGCCAATCCGCATACCGAAATGCTGATTCAGGTCGAAGTGTTCAACGGTGTCTGGGATGCGCTGGCCGACGGCCGTGCCGACCTCGCGATCGGGGCTACCGACTCCATTCCGGTGGGCGCCGGCTTCTCGACCCGTCCGATGGGTTCGGTGACCTGGGATTTCGTCCTCAATCCCGAGCACGAACTCGCCCACGAGGAAGGCCCGCTGGCCAATGACCTGCTGCGCCCCTACCCATCGATCTGCCTGGAAGACACCTCGCGCAATCTGCCCAAGCGCTACACCTGGCTACTGGACAACCAGCGCCGCCTGTCCGTGCCCAACTGGGATACCGCGATCGACTGCTTCCGCAAGGGCCTCGGCGTCGGCTTCCTGCCCCACCATATCGCCCGCCCGCTGATCGAGGCCGGCGAGCTGGTTTCCAAACCGCTGATCGAGCCCAAGCGTCCGAGTTACTGCTGCCTGGCCTGGGGCTCTGAAAACGACAACCCGGCACTGGCCTGGAGCCTCGATTTTCTTGGGCCGACCGAGCGTCTGGAAAAGATCTGGCTCAGCTGATTGGGCCCCATTCAAAAAGGCCGAGCGACATTGCTCGGCCTTTTTTGTACCGACGCCAACATACGCAAAAAAAAGTCGACCAAGCCCCTGCTCCCTCTGGAAATCAGACAAAAGTCGGTCATACTGTTGTGAGCGCTTCGGTTCCCGTACTTACGTGCACGCATCCGGCGCTATCGATCGATTGACGGGTGCCCGGCGGGTGCCGCTGAAACACCTTAAGAACGACGCAACACGAAATAAGGGGTTTGAACCATGAAAACTGCTCTGAAGACTGGCCTGATCGTTGCCACCATGGCTGTTATGGCCGGTTGTGCCTCCAGCGGTCGCGTAGACAGCGTAGAAGCGGAACTGGACGCGGTAAACAGCCGTCTGGACGCCGTTGAACAAAGCACCCAGCGTATCGAATCCAAGGTCGACCAGGCTCTGGAAAAGATCGATCGCATGAGCTCCATGACCTACTCCAAGTAAGTCATCGCCGCTGCAAAAAAGCGCCCTCGGGCGCTTTTTTATACCTTGCGGCCACACCGATCATCTCAGAACAGCTGATC
>CAYWUD010000121.1:0-6869 GCA_964461355.1 uncultured Pseudomonadales bacterium
GGTGATGAAGCAGGCCGTGGCCCACCTGGTGCCCTTTATCGAGGAAGAAAAAGCCCGAAGCGGCGCCAGCCAGAGCAAGGGCAAGATCCTGATGGCCACCGTCAAGGGTGACGTCCATGATATCGGCAAGAACATCGTCGGCGTGGTGCTGCAGTGCAACAACTTCGAGGTAATCGACCTCGGCGTGATGGTGCCCTGCGAGAAGATCCTGCAGGTGGCCCGGGCCGAAAACGTCGACATGATCGGCCTCTCCGGCCTGATCACCCCGTCGCTTGACGAGATGGTGCACGTGGCCAAGGAGATGGAGCGCCAGGGCTTCGATATTCCGCTGATGATCGGTGGCGCCACCACCTCCAAGGCACACACCGCGGTGAAGATCGATCCCGAATACAACCGCGGTCAGGCCGTATACGTCACCGATGCCTCACGCAGCGTATCGGTAGCCAGCCAGCTGCTGAGCGAAACCCAGAAAACCGCCTATATCGAATCGGTGCAGGCCGATTATGTGCAGGTGCGCGAACGCACCAAGGGACGCCGCGCCAAGGCCGACTTCAAGTCCTATGCCGAGGCCGTGGCCAACAAGACCGCGATCGACTGGAGCGCCTACCAGCCGCCGAAGCCGAGCTTTATCGGTACCCGCGTATTCAGCGACTACGCCCTCGAGGAGCTGCTGCCCTACATCGACTGGACGCCGTTCTTCATGACCTGGCAGCTCAAGGGCCGCTATCCGCAGATTTTCGACAACGAGACCGTCGGCGAAACCGCACGCCAGCTGTTTGCCGAAGCCCAGACCATGCTGCGCCGCCTGATCGACGAAAAGCTGATCACCGCCTCCGCCGTGGTCGGCTTCTGGCCGGCCAACCAGGTCGATGACGATGATCTGGAGCTCTACACCGACGACAGCCGCAAGGCCGTACGGACCCGTCTGCATCACCTGCGCCGCCAGCTGCCCGAAGTACAGGCCAACCGTCCGAACGCCTCACTGGCCGACTTTATCGCGCCCAAGGCCTCCGGCAAGGCCGACTATATCGGCGGCTTTGCCGTGTCCACCGGCTTTGGTGCCGACGAGCTGGCCAAGGCCTATGAGGCCAAGGGCGATGACTACAACGCCATCATGGTCAAGGCGCTCGCCGACCGTCTGGCCGAAGCGCTGGCCGAGCGCATGCACCAGTACGTCCGTCAGGAACTCTGGGGCTACGCCGCGGACGAGGCACTCGACAACGACGCGCTGATCAAGGAGCAGTATCAGGGCATCCGCCCGGCACCGGGTTATCCGGCCTGCCCGGATCACACCGAAAAGGCGGCCCTGTTCGAACTGCTGCAGGCCACCGAACAGACCGGCATCACCCTGACCGAAAGCTATGCCATGTTCCCGGCCGCCTCGGTCAGCGGCTGGTACTTCGCCCACCCTGAGGCGCGCTATTTTGCCGTCGGCAAGATCCTGCGCGATCAGGTCGAGCAGTACGCTGCACGCAAGGGGATGAGCCTTTCCGAAGCCGAACAGTGGCTGGCACCGAACCTGGGCTACGAGCCCGCCTGAGTCTCTGCTGCGCCCGCAACGGGCGCAGCGACTACCCATCACTGCAGACCCCTGTTAGCCTAGAGGGCTTTCGTTTTGCGTCAGGACGCCGGCACTGCCGGCGTCTTCGTTCAAGGAATGCGCGTGTCGAGTACCCTGACCTACAGCCACCCGATCCAGCCCTGGCCCCAGCGTCTTGGCAAGATTCTGGCGCTGGCCCTGCCGATCACCACCGGCATGCTGTCCCAGAGCCTGCTCAATCTGGTCGACGCGGCGCTGGTCGGTCGCCTGGGCGAGGTCGCGCTGTCGGGCGTGGGTCTTGGCAGCTATGCCAACTTTATCTTTATCGCCCTGATCACCGGCCTCTCCTCGGCAGTACAGACGCTGGTGGCCCGGCGCCGCGGCCAGGGCGATCACGCCCGTGTCGGCGAGCCGGTCAATCTGGCCCTTGGCGTATCCCTGGCCTTTGCCCTGCCGGTCAGCCTGCTGGCCTGTGCGCTCGGACCGTCGATCCTGCAGCTGCTGACCACCGACAGCCAGGTCGCCGCCGTCGGTGCCGAGTATTTCCATTACCGCGTACTGGCGCTGACCTGTGTCGCCATCAACTTTTCCCTGCGCGGCTACTGGAACGGCATCAAGGATGCCGTCGGCTTTTTACGGCTGCTGCTGCTGATGCATCTCCTCAATGTGCCGCTGAGCTACCTGCTGATCTTCGGCGGCCTCGGCATCCCGGCCTTCGGCGCCGCAGGCTCGGGGCTCGGCACACTGCTGGCGATGGCGCTGGGCTCGGTGCTGCTGCTCATACAGAGCTATCGTCGCGGCGCTCGACACGGCCTGCTCCGCGTGCGGCCGCGCCTCAAGACGCTCACAAGCCTGCTCAATCTGGCCCTGCCCGGCTCCGCGCAACAGCTGGTATTTGCCATCGGCCTGATGCTGCTGTTCTGGGTGATTGCACGCCTGGGCGCCGCCGAGGTGGCGCTGGCACATATTCTGATCAACCTCGGCCTGCTGCTGATTCTGCCGGGGGTCGGGCTCGGCATGGCCGCCACCACGCTGGTCAGCCACAGCCTCGGCGAGCAGCAGCGCGAAACCGCCTACCGCTGGGGGATCGATACCATCTGGCTGGCACTGCTGGTGCTGTTTGTCCTCGGCCTGCCCCTGTGGATCTGGCCGGAGGCGGTGCTGCACCTCTTTATTCAGGATGCCGAGCTGCAGGCACTGGGGCGCTGGCCGCTGATCATTCAGGGGCTGGGGCTGTGCCTCGATGCCGCTGCCATCGTGCTGACCCAGGCCCTGCAGGGCGCCGGCGCCCACCGCACCGTGATGCTGATCAACAGCGCCAGTTTCTGGGGGCTGTATCTGCCGCTGGCCTGGCTATTCGGCGTGCACCTTGGCTGGGGCCTGACGGCGATCTGGATCGTGCAGATGGCCCAGCGCCTGCTCAACAGCCTGATCTTTATCGGTCTCTGGCGCCAGCGCCGCTGGCAGCAGATCAGCCTCTAGCCGGCGCTACTGCCCGCTGACCCAGAACACGGCCGCGGCCACGAGCAGCAGAATCAGCACCACCGCGGCCAGCGCATCGATGCGGCTGTCGGCGGCATGCTCCTCCGGGGGGATTGCATCAGGCAGGTCTGATCGGGTGTGTTCCTGGTCCATAGCCACTCTCCACGCTGTTCTTTGAACATAGGCACGCCAGGTTCGGCACTCAAGCGTCGATCTGCCCAGAAACCGGAATTTCTGCGCGGTTTTATATTCATTTTGCAGCTCTTTTTATAGTTATTAATTCTTTTAAAGAATATAGAGAAACTGTTATCGTCCGCCTCAAATACAATCATACGCCTGATGGCAGCGCCGCCCCGGCAGCGCTGTAAACCGATAGAGTCTCGATACCCATGTATATTTACGACCAAGTTGACCGGACCCTCGTCGAGGAGCGGGTCAGACAGTTTCGTGACCAGACCCAACGTTATCTGGACGGCAAACTGAGCGATAAAGAGTTTCTGCCCCTGCGTCTGCAGAACGGGATCTATGTTCAGCGTCATTCTCCGCTGCTGCGGGTCGCGGTTCCCTACGGCATGCTCAGCACCCGTCAGCTGCGCAAGCTGGCCGAGCTCTCGCGCAAGTACGACAAGAGCTACGTGCACGTCACCACCCGTCAGACCTTCCAGCTGAACTGGGTCAACATTCCCGAAGTACCGGATATGCTGGCCGAACTGGCCAGCGTCGAGATGCATGCCATCCAGACCAGCGGCAGCTGCGTACGTAACGTGACCACCGACGAATACGCCGGCGTAGCCGCCGACGAGCTGCAGGACCCGCGCCCGGTGTGCGAAATCCTGCGCCAGTGGGGCACTCTGAACCCCGAATTTGCCTACCTGCCGCGCAAGTTCAAGATCGCCGTCAGCGGCTCGAAAGAAGACCGGGCCGCCACCCAGCTGCACGACGTGGGTGTGCACCTGGTCGAAAACGAGGCCGGCGAAGCGGGCTTTAGAATCCTGGTCGGTGGCGGCCTTGGCCGTACCCCGATGATCGGCAGCGTGATCAAGGAGTTCCTGCCGCGCAAGCATCTTTTGAGCTACCTTGAAGCGATTCTGCGCGTCTACAACCGCTATGGCCGCCGTGACAACAAGTTCAAGGCCCGGATCAAGATTCTGGTTTCGGCCATGACCCTCGAAGCCTTCAGCGCCAAGGTCGATGCCGAATGGGCCCACCTCAAGGATGGCCCCTCGACCCTGCCCGACGCCGAATTCGAGCGCATGGCCGGCTTCTTTACCCGGCCGCCCTACGCCGAGCTGGAAGATTCGGCCGCGTACCGCCAGCTGCTGGAGCAGGATCGCGGTTTCCGCAACTGGGCCAGCCGTAACGTCGGTGCCCACAAGGTACCGGGCTACGCCACCGTCGCCATCACCCTGAAGCAGACCGGCCGCGCGCCGGGCGATGCCACCGACGTGCAGCTCGACCTGATTGCCGATCTGGCCGATCAGTACAGCTTCGGCGAGCTGCGCAACACCCACCAGCAGAACATGGTGCTGGCCGATGTGCGCCAGGACCAGCTGTTCGAACTCTGGCACAAGCTGCGCGAAGCGGGTCTGGCGACCCCGAACCTCGGCCTGCTGACCGATATCATCTGCTGCCCGGGCGGTGACTTCTGCTCGGTGGCCAATGCGCAGTCGATTCCGATCGCCGAGGCGATTCAGCGCAAGTTCGACGATCTGGATTTCCTCTTCGATCTCGGCGAGCTCGACCTCAATATCTCCGGCTGCATGAACGCCTGTGGTCACCACCATATCGGCCATATCGGCATTCTCGGCGTCGACCGCAAGGGCGAGGCCTACTATCAGATCCAGATCGGTGGCAGCTCCTACAGCGATGCAAGCCTCGGCAAGATCATCGGCAAGTCTTTCCCGATGGATCAGATTCCGGATGTGGTCGGCCAGCTGCTTGAGGTCTATCTCGAGCACCGGACCGAAGAAGAACGTTTTATCGATACCGTCCGCCGTATCGGCATGGAACCCTTTAAGGAGCGCGTATATGGCCCAGCTCATTAAAAACCGCCAGAGCGCGGAAGATCAGTACGTTCTGCTCGACAAGGACTGTGATGCCGGTGCCATCGGCACCACGCCGGCACTGGTGCCGCTGGAGCGCTGGCTGGAACTGGACGATGCAGAGCAGCGCCTGCACGGCGTCTGGCTCGACAGCGATCAGGAAGTCGAAGCGCTCTGCGGTGACCTCAATCGCATTGCGGTGATCGCGCTGAACTTCCCGGCCTTTACCGACGGGCGCGCCTACAGCTACGCACGCCTGCTGCGCCGTCAGGGCTACGAGGGCGAGATCCGCGCCATCGGTGACGTGCTGCGTGACCAGCTGTTCTATATGGCCCGCTGCGGCTTTGACAGCTTCGCCCTGCGCGACGATCAGGATCTTGAGACCTGCCTGAGCGCATTTGCCGATTTCAGCGTCAGCTATCAGGAGTGCGCCGACCAGGGCCCGCTGTTCGCGCGCCGCTAGTGCGCACCTCACCAGGAAAAAGGGCCGCTCCTGCGGCCTTTTTTCGTTAGCATATAGCTACATTTGCATTACGGCCCCCGATAACGAGAACAGGGCCGCTTGGGGAGGAGTGGTAAGCCCATGGAAAACACCTCGATCGTCTTTTCCTTTTTCATGATCTTTACCGGTGCCGCAGTGATGGCCACCGGAGCGCTCTATACGCGCCAGCCGCTGCTGGTGGCCTATATCGTGCTCGGTGCCCTGCTGGGGCCCTACGGTCTGGGCTGGGTGGCCGATACCCAGCTGCTCGGCGAGATCGCCCATGTCGGCATCATCTTCCTGCTGTTTCTGCTGGGCCTCGATATGCAGCCGGCGCACCTTGTGCACATGCTCAGGCAGACCGCGATCATGGGCACGCTGAGTTCGGCAGTCTTTGCCCTGCTCGGCTACCTGACCGGACTGGCGTTCGGCTTTACCCAGATGGAGTCGATCATCATCGGCGTGGCGATGATGTTCTCCAGCACCATTATCGGCATCAAGCTCTTGCCCACCACCGTGCTGCACCACCGCCATACCGGTGAGCTGGTGGTCAGCATCCTGCTGCTACAGGATCTCTTGGCGATCACGGTGCTGCTGGTTCTGTATTCACTGGGCAGCGATGCCGATCTTGCCACCTCGCTGCTGCTCTCGGGGCTTGCCCTGCCGCTGCTGGCCGGCGGCGCCTTCCTGTTCGTGCGCTATGTGCTGCTGCCGCTGATGGGTCGCTTTGACCGCTTTCACGAGTACCTGTTTCTGGTCGCCATCGGCTGGTGTCTGGGCCTTGCCGAACTGGCCCATGCCCTGGGCCTCTCGGCCGAGATCGGCGCCTTTATTGCCGGTATCTCGATTGCCACCAGCCCGATCGCCATGTATATCGCCACCAGCCTCAAACCGCTGCGCGATTTCTTCCTGATCCTGTTCTTCTTCTCCATCGGCGCCAGCTTCAATCTGGGCCTGCTCGGCGATGTGCTGCTGGCCGCGCTGATTCTGGCCGCGATCAGTCTGGCGCTGAAACCGCTGATCTTCCGCTGCTTTCTCAGCCGGGTCAGCGAAAACAGGAGTACCGCCTGGGAGATCGGCTTTCGCCTGGGGCAGATCAGCGAGTTCTCGATCCTGATCGCCTATATCGCCTTCAGCTCGGAGCTGATCGGCACCATCGCCTCCCATGTGATTCAGGCCACCGCCATTCTGACCTTCCTGATCTCGACCTATATCGTGATCTTCAACTTCAAATCACCGATTGCGGTGCATGATCATCTGCGCCGGGATTAGGTTTTTCTGATATGAGAAATCCCCGGGCCGATGGGTACCGGGGATTTTTTTG
>CAYWUD010000122.1:0-6834 GCA_964461355.1 uncultured Pseudomonadales bacterium
GCTCGGCCAGACCGACGATGCCCTGCTGCAGACGGGTCACTTCGGCGCTCAGGCGGTCGATCTCGTCACGCATGTACAGGCGGATATCGGTTGCCACCTGATCGTTACGGGAGCGACCGGTGTGCAGCTTCTTGCCGGTAATGCCGATCTTGTCGGTCAGGCGCGCTTCGATATTCATGTGAATATCTTCAAGCTCCACGGACCATTCCAGTTCGCCACGCTCGATCTGGGCGCGGATGTCGGCCATCCCCTGAACGATGTCGGCAAGCTCCTGATCGGTCAGGATGCCGACCTTGTTCAGCATCCGCGCGTGGGCCAGAGAGCCCTGGATATCCTGAGCGTACAGACGTTTGTCAAAATCGATTGAGGCGGTAAAGCGCGCGACAAAGGCATCGACGGGTTCGTTGAACCGTCCGCCCCACTGCTGGTTGGTAGCCTCGGCGGGCTTTTGTTGATCACTCATGGAGCAACTCCTGTCTCAATCACATGTTCAAATAGGGGACTGTGCTAGCCTGTGGCGGCGTTGGCAAGGGGCGCAGTATACCAGCCTCTGCGTTCGGGGGGACTCCCCGCTTTCAGCTAGTCTGGAAAGGCGATTCAACAAGGAGAAAGGGCATGGCCGCAGACGCGCTCGGCACGGTGCAGGAGCCATTTTTTATTCCGGATCTACGCGATTCGAAAGCGGTCTTCTGGCTGGTGCTGCTGGCCGAACTGTTTGTACTGATTCTGGTACTGGCGCTGCCCAGCAGTCAGGGATTCGACTGGAGCTATCTGGCACTGGTCTCCTTTCTGGTGCAGTGGGTGGTGCTGATCTCGGCGGCTCTGATCGGCCGTCTGCGCGTCTGGTTGCAGCGCTGGTCGCTGCCGGCAGCGGTGGCCTGGGTGCAGCTGGTGGTGCTGTCGGTAACGCTTCTGTGTTCGCTGGCCGGGCAGTGGCTGGTGACGGCCTGGCGCATGCCGCTGGACTGGGAACCTGCGCTTTGGCACTTGCTGCGCAATCTGTTGATCGCGGCACTGGTCAGCGGCATGCTGTTGCGCTATTTCTATCTGCGCCAGGCGTTGCAGTTTCGTCAGCAGGCCGAGCTCGAAGCCAGACTGCAGGCGCTGCAGGCACGGATGCGACCGCATTTCCTGTTCAATACCCTCAACAGTATTATCGGTCTGGTGCACCAGTGTCCGGATCGGGCCGAGGAAGCGCTGCTCGACCTGAGCGATCTGCTGCGTGCCAGCCTCGAGGATGCGCCTAGACTGGTGGCGCTGAAGGATGAACTGGCCCTGTGTCGGGGGTATCTGCGTATCGAGGCCCTGCGCCTGGGCGAACGCCTGCAGCTGAAATGGGCGCTGGATCTTGATGAGACGGTACAGGTGCCCCCCTTTTGTCTGCAACCGCTGCTGGAAAATGCGATAGTGCACGGTATCGCGCGCTTGCCCGAGGGCGGCGTGCTCGAGATCAGTGGTGGGCGCGCCGGGCAGGAGTGCTGGTTGCAGGTACGCAACCGACGGCCGGAGGTCGGCGCATCGGAGCCGGTGGGGCACCGGATGGCGCAGAGCAATATTCAGGCGCGTCTCAAGGCCCTGTTCGGCGACCGTGCCCGACTCGATCTCAGGGCGGACGACGGCTGTTACAGCGCCAGGCTGTGCTGGCCGGTCAACGACTAATGAAGGGAGGCAGGGAGTGAGTATCCAGGTTCTGATCGTTGATGATGAGCCTCTGGCGCGTGATCGCCTGCGCCATCTGGTCGAACGGCTCGAGGGATACCGCGTGGTTGCCGAGGCCGGCAATGCCGAGCAGGCGGGGCTGGAAGTGGCCCAGCATAATCCGGATATCGTCCTGCTGGATATCCAGATGCCCGGCGATAGCGGTCTTGAGGTGGCTGCCGCACTTGCCCGGCGCCCGATCCCGCCGGCCCTGATTTTCTGTACCGCCTACAGCGAACATGCGCTCGATGCCTTCGATGTGCAGGCGTCGGGCTACCTGCTCAAACCGGTCCGGGCCGAGGCACTGGCATCCGCGTTGGCCCGTGCGGCGCGCAGTAACCGACTGCAGCTGCAGCAGGGCACGGCCCCGGCCGATACCGAGCCGACCCATATTTCCGCCCGCAGCCATCGCGGCGTCGAACTGGTGCCGGTCAATGAAGTGCGCTGCTTTGTTGCCGACAACAAGTATGTGGCGGTTCATTATCCGGGTGGGGAGCTGCTGATCGACGAGTCGCTCAAGGAACTTGAAAAGCGCTATGGCGACCGTTTTATCCGCATTCATCGCAATGCGCTGGTGGCCAGCGCCCATGTGCAGCGCATGAGTCGTCAGGAAGGCGGCGGCTATGCAATCGAACTGGATCAGTGTGGTCTGCAGCTGCCGGTCAGTCGCCGCCACCTGCCGCAGGTCCGACGGCTGCTCAAGGCTCAGTAGCGTCCCGCATTGCGCTGGCGGGCCGGGCGGGGTGTAATCGGGCTCAATCAGGCGCGCAGCGCCTGCTGTTTTTGCGGCTTGTCCGCCTAGATTGCTTAACAAGTAGGCTCCAGTGAAGAAAATCCGCGTAGCGACCCGAAAAAGTGCTCTGGCCCTCTGGCAGGCCGAGTATGTGAAATCCGCCCTTGAAGCACTGCATCCCGGCATCGAGGTCGAGCTGGTGAAGATGGTCAGTCGTGGCGACAAGATCCTCGACGCGCCGCTGGCGAAAATCGGCGGCAAGGGCCTGTTCGTCAAGGAGCTTGAAACCGCGCTGCTCGAGGGGCGTGCCGATATCGCCGTGCACTCGATGAAGGATGTGCCGATGGGCTTTCCGGCGGGGCTCGAGCTGGCGGTGATCTGCGAACGTGAAGATCCGCGCGATGCCTTCGTCTCCAATCGCTATGCGGATCTTGAGGCCCTGCCGGCAGGTGCTGTGGTCGGTACCTCGAGCCTGCGCCGTCAGTGTCAGCTGCTGGAGCAGCGTCCGGATCTTGAGATCCGTTTTCTGCGAGGCAACGTCAATACGCGTCTGGCCAAGCTTGATGCCGGTGAGTACGACGCCATTATTCTGGCCAGCGCCGGGCTCAAGCGGCTCGGGTTTGCCGCGCGCATCAGCAGTTATCTGACGCTTGCACAGAGTCTTCCGGCCGGTGGGCAGGGCGCAGTGGGTATCGAATGCCGCAGCGATGATGCGGCCGTAAAGGCGCTGCTGGCGCCGTTGCAGCATCGTGAAACGGCACTCCGGGTACGTGCCGAGCGCGCCATCAATCGCCGTCTGAATGGCGGCTGTCAGGTGCCGATCGCGACCTATGCCGAGCTGGAGGGGGATCAGCTGTGGCTGCGTGCGCTGGTGGGCCAGCCGGACGCCAGCGAGATTCTGCGCGTTGAGGCGCGCTGCGCTGCGGAGCAGGGCGAGGCGTGCGGTATCGCACTGGCCGAGGAACTCTTGGCTCAAGGCGCCGACCGTATTCTGGCGGCTCTGGAGCACCCATGAGCCAGGCTCTGGCGCCGGTCCGCATCCTGATTACCCGGCCCGAACCTCAGGCCAGCCGTCTGGCGGCGGTGCTGGAGCAGGCGGGCGCGAACACGCTGAAACGGCCGTTACTTGCGATCGAACCCATACCCGAAACGGCTGCAGCGCGGCGTCCTCTGCTCGACCTGGATCAGTATGATCAGGTGATTGTGACCAGCGCACCGGCTGCCGAACTGGGCATGGCCTGGATTGAAAACTGCTGGCCACAGCTGCCGCTCGGGCTGCACTGGTGGGCCATCGGTGCGGCTACGGCAGCGGTGCTGGCCGGTTTTGGCCTCAACGCCGACTACGCTCAGGAAGGTCATGACAGCGAGGCGCTGCTCGAGCAGCCGTCGCTGCGCGCGGTGCAGGGGCAGCGCATCCTGTTGCTGACCGGTGCCGGTGGCCGCGGACTGATCACCGAAACCCTGCGGGCCAGAGGGGCCGAGGTGACCGAGCTGGCGCTTTATCGGCGTACCTGTCCTCACTATGCGGCAGGCTCGCTGGCCACGGAACTGGATCGATTTGGCTGCAACTGGATACTGGCAACCAGTGGTCAGGTCCTGAACAACCTATTAGAGTACCTTGCAGCAGATCGTTGTACGGCGCAGCTGCTGGTCCCCAGCGAGCGCGTGCGTCAGCAGGCGCTGGCGGCCGGTTTTTCCCGGGTCGCGCTCAGTCGGGGGGCCGGCGATCAGGCGATTGTGGACGCGTTGCGCGAAGCCGAGCAGCGTATATAAACGGATATTTCGAACGGACAGGCGAAAGGCGAATCATCGTGAGCAACGAGCAGCCCAGGCAGGAACAGACGCAGGATGCGGCGGCAGAAACCGCGCCCGGCGAGGACAGCAACGCACTAACCGAGGATGGCGTGCCAGCCGCCGAGAAGATGCAGGATGCTCCGGCAGCGCGGCGATCTGCGGTGCCCCGTCGGCGTCCCGGCGCGCGCGGCCTGCTGCTGATCGTGCTGTTGCTGGCGGCCTGTGCCGCGCTGGGGTTGGCCGCCTACAACTATCAGCAGCTGCAACAGCAGCAGGGTCTGACCGAGCGGATGCAGATTCTCGAGCAGGGGCTGGCCCTGCAGGGCCAGGCCCGGGCCGAACTCAAGGATGCGCTTGAGGCGCGGGTGCTGGAAGAGCGGGTGCTCTGGCAGCAGGCCGAACAGCGTCAGCAGGAGGCGCTGGCCCGTACCAGCGCACGGATCACCCAGCTCGACGGCAATCGGCGTGAGGACTGGCTGCTGGCCGAGGTCGAGTACCTGCTGCGTCTGGCCAGTCAGCGCCTGCTGATCGAAAACGATGTCAAAAGTGCCCGGGTGCTGCTCGAAAGCGCCGATCAGGTGGTGCGCAGTATCGATGACTACAGTCTGCTGAAAGTACGCGAAGCGCTGCAGCTGGATCTGGTCGCCCTGCGTGCGGTGCCGGACCAGGATATTAACGGCAGCTACCTGCAGCTGGCTGCACTGGCCGCACAGATCGATCAGTTGCCCAGCATGCCGGTTGATCCCTTTACTGCGGCTGAATCTGTGGCGGATGCGGATGACGCCGGCGTAGCGGAGCCGCTGCCCGCAGAGGGTGCGGATGCCTGGATGGCGACAGCCAACAGACTGGTGCTGGAGGCCTGGCAGGGCTTTGCCGGGCTATACCGGATCAACAGTCACCGTGACGAGCCGGTGCAGGTTTTGTTGACGCCGAATGAAGAGATCTATCTGCGGCAGAACCTGCGTCTGATGCTCGAACAGGCTCAGCTGGCGCTGTTGCAGGGCCGACAATCGGTATATGACCAGTCGCTGGCGAAAGCGCAGCTGTGGCTGCAGCGTTATTTCCAGCGCCAGAATGCGACCACCTCGATGCTCGAACAGCTGGCGCAGCTGGCAAAGGTGCAGGTGCGTCCGCAACTGCCTGAAATCGGTCGCGGCCTGAAAGCGCTCAAGCAGCACCTTGAAGCGCTCTACCAGCAGTCTCTGGAACCGCAGAGCCCGCAGCCGGCGGAGGATCGATCCGCATGAAAACCTTCTTCGTGTTTCTGCTGATGCTGCTCGGTGCGCTGGCACTGGCGCAGCTGATGCTGGCGGACAGCGGTTATGTGCTGCTGGCCTACCAGGGGATGAGTTTCGAGAGCAGCCTGTGGGGCTTTCTGCTGCTGATTGTGTTGGCCGCTCTGGCTGTCTGGCTGGTCTGGCTGCTGCTGATCACGGTGGCCGGTTCGCTGGGGTTGATCTATCCGATCACCAAGCGTGGCCGGCAGCGTCGGGCACGGCGCCTGACCGTGCTGGGATTCAACTATTTCGTCAACGGCCAGTGGCGCCGGGCGCAGAAACGGCTGGCGAAGGCGGCCGAAGCCGATGAGGCGCCGCTGCTCAATTATCTGGCGGCGGCGCGCGCCGCCCAGGAAGCCGGCGATGACGAGGCGGCTCGCGAATATCTGCGTCAGGCTGACCGCAAAGTGCCCGAAGCCAGGCTGGCGATCGGCATCACCCAGGCGCACCTGCTGCTGTCGCGCAATAAGCTTGAACAGGCGCTGGCAACGCTGAAAGAGCTGCATCGCAAGGCGCCGAGGCACCCCTATATCCTCAAGCTGCTCAAACAGGTGTATCTGCGCCTGCCGGACTGGCAGGCGCTGGCCCGGCTGCTGCCGGTGCTCAAGCGTCACAAGGTGGTGGATGAGGCCGAGTATCAGCAGCTTGAGGCCGATGCCTACAGCGCGATGTTTGCGCAGGCCGCTGAGGCCGCCGCCCATCGCGACCAGGGGGCCGAGCGCCTGCAGCCGGTTCAGTCGGTCTGGCAGGGGCTGGGGCGCGGTCAGCGGCGTCAGGTGGCGTTGGTGCTCGCCTATGCCCGGGCGCTGCAGACGCTGGGTGCGGAGGTCGAGGCTGAAAACGTGCTGCGCCAGAGTCTGGTGCGCGATTACAGTGACGAGCTGGTCGAACTGTATGGCCGTCTGCAGGGGGGGGACAGCGATCGCCAGCTGCTGGTAGCCGAGCAGCTGCTCAAGGAGCGGCCGAACAACGCCGTACTGCTGCTCTGTCTGGGCCGGCTCAGCCTGCGCAACCAGCTCTGGGGCAAGGCGCGAGAATATTTCGAGGCGAGCCTGCGGCAGAGTCCTTCGGTGGCCGTGTGCAATGAGCTGGGGCGGCTGCTGGCCCATCTGGGCGATCATGCCGGCAGCAGCGGTTATTTCCGGCAGGCGCAGTCGCTCGGTGAGCGTCCGTTGCCTGATCTGCCGATGCCGCCGGCCCCCAAGGCGAACGCCGCATAAAGAAACGGACCCTGAGGGGTCCGTTTTTTCTTGCGCAGCGCTGCGTTAGACTGCGCCGGCGCCGCGGCGGGCGCTTGTCTATTACGTTATCTGTTACAGGGGGCCGAGGGCC
>CAYWUD010000123.1:0-6768 GCA_964461355.1 uncultured Pseudomonadales bacterium
GGTTACTGAGGAGTTTTGCATGCCTGTCGCCTGCGCCCGTCATATCCTGGTCAAGACCCAGGCCGAGGCGGAACAACTGAAAAAACAGCTGGCCCAGGGCGCCGATTTTGCCTCGCTGGCGAAGAAGCACTCGCTCTGTCCGTCGAAGAAAAAGGGCGGCAATCTCGGTGAGTTCCGCCCCGGCAGCATGGTCAAGGCGTTCGATAACGTGGTGTTCAAAAAGCCGCTGCTGACCGTGCACGGTCCGGTCAAGACCCGCTTCGGTTACCATCTGATCGAAACCATCTACCGCAACTAGTGCCTCGGCGGGCCGTCGCTGCGCGCGAGAAAGACCGTATTCACTGGACGCTGGCCCATCAGGACAGGGCGCAGCTGCTGTCGCTGATCGTGCGCCGCATCTATACCCTGCGCAATCAGATCCTGCATGGCGGTGCCACCTGGCAGAGCTCGGCCAACCGTGACCCGCTGCGTGACTGCACCGCCTTTATGCAGCGTCTGCTGCCGATTCTGATCGCGTTGATGATGGATCATCCCGACAGTCTCTGGGGTGATCCGTACTATCCCTATGTGCAGGCTGGCTGAGCGGACGGCCTGGCGGCTGGCCCGCCGCATGCGCCCTATACTGGGAAAAAAGTCAGGGTAACGGGCGCATGAAACAGATAGCCTTCGGCATCCTGCTGTTTCTGTTGGGGCTGATGCCGTCGGTGTCGGCTCAGGATCGCTGTCCGCAGAAACTGTCGATGCCGGATCTGGCACCGGTACAGGTCGAATTCACCACGCTCCTGCTGGCGAGCTACCAGGCACTGGGCTGTACGCCCGAGATCATCCCGTTTCCGGGGCGGCGCGGGATCTACGCCTATAACCATGGGCAGGTCGATGGCGAAACCTTCCGCCTGCCGCTGGTCGAGCGGCATTACGGGCGCCCCTTTGTGCGTTCGCGGGTGCCGCTGTTCTACTTCACCACCGGTATCTGTTCGCGGCCGGATCATGGCTATACAGACCGTGCGGCGCTGGGCTATGTGCGTGGCGTGGTCTGGCACGAACAGCATGTCGGCGAGCCGGCGTTTCGTGTCGAGGAGCACGGGCGGGTGTTCGCCTCTCAGGAAGCGGTGTTTCGGGCCTACAACAACGGGCTGATCGATCACTTTCTGTGCGAGGCTCTGGTGCTGCGGGCAGCCATTGCCAAGGGGCGTTTTGCCGAGCCGCCGGCACTTGAGGTGACCCTGGCGCGTGATCCGGCCTATCACTACCTCAACCAGAGCTTTGCGCCGTTCATGCGGCGACTGTCTGACTATCTGCAGCAGCACGATCCCTTTGCCGAGCTTAATTAGCGCCCTGCTTTTATGAACGCTCATGGCAAATAAGCAATTATGCGTTTATGCATGCCCGGGGTGCTATTTGAACAAATAATTTAATGCACACGAATTAATCTTCTGCATGCGCTGCGACAATAGGTCGCAGTAAATAAACAACCGTATCCATATTATTAATCGCTCATATGTAAGCGCTTATTATTTAACCGTTGAAATTGATTCAGGTCAGGTCAGGCGGTTATTCATATCGGCAGTCTGGGGCGGCTCATCTGGCTGCACGGTTGCGGTGGATTAGGGATGAAAAACCGCGCTATGCAGCACTTTCACTGGACAAGTGAGCCCTGAATGCATGGGTGCGATACCTCATCGGTAGGCCGTGCGCACCTTTACCAATAACCAGGATTAACTGCTGAAGATGCCATGGATGGGTTCCCGAATTACTCGGGGCTCAGGGATAAGGTCGTGCCAGAAAAACTCGAACGGGTATTACCAACCAGCGTTCGGATCGGTCGGTACGCAATAAACAAAACAAATCCCACCTGTGGCTGGAGAACATTATGCTCAGTTTTTTGCTTAATCAGCGTGAGGTAACAACCCAGGTCCCCCGGGGTACCTCGCTGGTGGAATTTTTGCGCCTGGATCGGCGTCTGACCGGCACCAAGGTCGGTTGCAAGGAAGGGGATTGCGGCGCCTGTGCCGTACTGGTCGGCGAGCCGGTTAACGGCACCCTGCGCTACCGTGCCATGGCCTCGTGCATCATGCCGCTGGGTAACGTCGAAGGTCGCCATCTGGTGACCGTCGAAGGCCTGAACCTGCAGGAACTGACCCCCATTCAGGAGATCTTCAAGGAAGAGGGGGCGGTGCAGTGCGGTTTCTGTACCTCCGGCTTCCTGGTGTCGCTGGCCGGTTTCTGCCTGGGCGACAAGCCGATCACCTATGACAACGCCATTGCGGCCGTTTCCGGCAACATCTGCCGTTGCACCGGTTACAAGGCGATCGAACGTGCCATCGCGCGGATCGTCGAGGGTCTGGCGCCGCTCGAGCGTGCCGATCGCATGAGCTGGCTGGTCGACAACCAGTACCTGCCGCGCTACTTCCTGGAAGCGAACGCGCGTGTTGCCGCGCTGCCGAAAGCGGCCCCGAGCGAGCCGGCTCCGGGTCAGGAAACCCTGCTGATGGGCGGCGGTACCGACCTGCTGGTACAGGAGCCGTTCCGGGTCGAAGATGCGCACCTCAAGCAGCTGGTCGACTACAACCCGTTCAAGGAGATCCGCTTCGAAAACGGCCTGTGCTGGGTCGGCGGTGCGGCCACCGTGACCGATCTGCGCGATTCGCCGGTGGTACAGGAGCTGATTCCGAACATCGGTACCTACACCAAGCTGGTGTCCTCCACCCTGATCCGCAACATGGCGTCCGTGGCCGGCAACATCGCCAACGGCTCGCCGATCGGGGACCTGAGCGTGCTCCTGATCGCCCTGGATGCCACGCTGGTGATGAACCGTGGCGGCGTCTGCCGTGAACTGCCGGTCAAGGAGTTCTTCACCGGTTACAAGCAGGTCAACAAGGCCGATGACGAAGTGATCGAATGGATCTGCTTCAAGGCGCCCAGTGCCGACTTCTGCCTGAACTTCGAGAAGATCAGCAAGCGGGTGCATCTGGACATGGCCACCGTCAACTCGGCGATGGGCTTCCGTCTGGAAAACGGCCTGATCCGCGATGCGTCCTTCGCCGTGGGCGGCCTCGGTGCGACCGTGCGTTCACTCGACAAGACCTGTGCCTTCCTTGAAGGCAAGCCGGTATCGGACGAGACCTTCAGAGCGGCCAACGAGGTGGCGCAAAGCGAAATCACCCCGCGTAGCCGTGCCGAATACAAACGTCTGCTGGTCCGCCAGATGCTGTACCTGCATCTGAGCAACTCGTCCCCTGAAGCGCTGAGCCTGGAGGTGCTGCAATGAGCATCAAGGTAGAACATCCTGAAGTCGAAACCGCGCGCCAGCTCGGTGCGTACAGTGCCCTCAATTCCGAGGCGATGATTGCCAACAACAGCGCCAAGGCCGAGCCCTATGCCGACAAGGCCAACCTGCGCAACGTCGATGCCGAGCTGCATCTGCGCGGGCGCTCGTTCTTTATCGACGATATTCCGCTGCGTGAAGGCACGCTGCATGCGGTGGTGTACGGCTCGCCGAAGGCCCACGGCCGTATTCGCGATCTGGACCTCTCGGCAGCGCGCAAGGCGCCGGGTGTGGTCGCGATTCTGACCAGCGAAGACATCACCGGTGAAAACCAGATCGGCTCGATCATTCAGGACGAGCCGCTGATGGCGATCGACGAAGTGCACTTTATCGGCATGCCGGTCGCGCTGGTGGTGGCCGAGAGCCGCAATGACGCCGAGCGTGCGATCAAGCTGATCAAGGCCGATATCGAAGAGCTGCCGGTGATCACCGAGCCGCGCGATGCCTATGCCGCTAACGAGCTGATCATGCCGTCGCGCACCTTCAACAAGGGCGATACCGACAGCGCCTGGGCCAGCTGTGCTCACGTGTTCGAAAACAGCGTCAAGATGGGCGGTCAGGAGCACCTGTACCTCGAAACCCAGGGCGCCTACGTCTGCCCGCTCGAATCCGGCAACCTGCAGGTGTTCTCCTCCACTCAGGCGGCCTCCTATGTGCAGAAGTCGATCAGCAAGATCCTCGGTCTGCCGATGCACCGCATCGAGGTCGATGTGCGTCGTCTCGGCGGCGGCTTCGGCGGCAAGGAAGATCAGGCCAACCACTATGCCTCGCTGGCGTCGCTGGCGGCCTACCGCCTGGATCGCCCGGTAAAACTCTGCCTGTCACGCGAAGAAGACCTGCGCATGACCGGCAAGCGCCACCCGTACGATTTCGACTACAAGATCGGTTTCGACGAAAACAACCGCATTGTCGCCTACGAGATCGAGTGCTATCAGAACGCCGGTGCGGCGGCGGATATGTCTCCGGCGATCATGGAGCGCTCGCTGTTCCACGGCGGCGGCAGTTACTACATCCCCAACGCGCGCATCCGTGTGCACAGCTGCCGTACCAACCTGCCGCCGAACACCGCCTTCCGTGGCTTCGGTGCGCCGCAGACCATGTACGCACTGGAAGCGGCACTGGAGTACTCGGCGCACAAGCTCGGAATCGATACCGATGTGCTGCAGAAGATCAACCTGCTGCGCGAGGGCGATGAGTTCCCCTACGGTATGAAGACCTCCGGCTGTAACGCCGTTAGCTGTTTTGAAACCGCCGAGCAGGAATACGAGCTCGATCGCATCAAGGCCGAGATCCGCGATTTCAACAGCAAGAACGATCGGGTGAAAAAAGGCTACTCGGTGTTCCCGCTCTGCTTCGGTATCTCCTTTACCAAGACGCCGCTGAACCAGGCCGGTGCGCTGGTGCACATCTTCAAGGATGGCAGTATCAGTGTGACCACCGGGGTGGTGGAGATGGGCCAGTCGGTCAACACCAAGATCCTGCAGGTGGCGGCCACCATGCTGAAGGTGTCGCCGCGCCGCATCCGTATCGAGCCGACCAATACCGGCCGGGTGGCCAACGCTTCCCCGACTGCGGCCAGCTCCGGCGCCGACCTCAACGGCAAGGCCACCGAACTGGCGACTGCCGAGCTGTACCAGCGTCTGATCGCCTTTGCCCGTGAAGAGCTGGGTGTGAGCGACAGCGCCGAGGTCGATCTGATCGACGAGCGCATCCATGTCGACGGCAAGGCCACCGAGCTCGACTGGGAAACCCTGATCATGACCGCGCTGGAACGCCGCGTGAACCTGAGCTGTCACGCGCACTACAAGACCCCGCGCATTCATTTTGACAAGGAAACCGAGAAGGGCCTGCCGTTCTCCTACCACGTGTACGGCACCGCCATCACCGTGGTGAAGATGGACTGCCTGCGCGGTACCTACGAGCTCGAAGCGGTGAAGATCGTTCACGATTTCGGCACCAGCATCAACCTGCATATCGACCTGGGTCAGGTCGAGGGCGCACTGCTGCAGGGGATCGGTCTGATGTCGATCGAAGAGCTGATCTTCAATGCCGACGGCAGCCTCAACTCCGACTCGCTGTCGAGCTACAAGGTGCCGGATATCTACGGCGTACCGGCTGATGTCAGCATCAAGCCGCTGCCGGTCGAAGAGGGTCCGGAACTGGCGATCTTCGGCTCCAAGGCCGTGGGTGAGCCGCCGCTGTGCTACGGCATCGGCACCTACTTTGCCGCACTGAATGCGATTCGCGCCTATAACCCGAGCCTTGAGCACGATTACTGGGCACCGATGACCTACCAGAAGACCATGCTCAACCTGTACAAGCGCGCATGATCGAAGGCCGCACCCCGCGGGTGCGGCGCAAAGCCCTACAGTCTGACGACTGATCAAACCCTGATATGCCTCGGGCCGCCCCTTTGGGCCCGAGGCTTTTTTATGCGCAGGCGGGTCAGGCTGCGGGCCGTGGATCGATTGGCCCTCGGGTTGTCCTCAGGCAAGACAGCTTTACGCTCAGGAGGTACAATTACGGCCGTTTTTCTTAGCCACAAAAAGTGATTTTCATGGGTCGCGCATACCAGAACCGTAAAGAATCCATGGCCAAAACGGCCGGTGCCAAAACCAAAGTCTACTCCCGCTACGGCCGCGAGATTTACATGTGTGCCAAGACCGGCGGTACCGATCCGTCCGGTAACCTGTCTCTGCGCAGCATGATCGACCGTGCCAAGAAGGATCAGGTACCGAGCCACGTCATTGAGAAAGCGATCGCCAAGGCGGCCGGTGGCGCGGGTGAAGACTACCAACCGGCCCTCTACGAAGGTATTGGCCCGGGCGGCAGCATGATCCTGATCAGCGCGCTGACCGACAACCCGAACCGTACCTTCGGTGATATCCGCGGCGTGTTCTCCAAGTGCAAGGCCAAGCTCGGCAGCCAGGGCTCCGTATCCCACATGTTCGATCATCGGGCGATGTTCGAATTTGCCGGTGACGACGAAGAAACCGCGCTCGAAGCGCTGATGATGGCCGATGTCGATGTATCCGATATCGAGTGCGAAGACGGCATGATCACCGTGCTGGTGCCGCCGACCGAGTACGCCAAGGCCAAGAGCGCGCTGACCGAGATGAACCCCGAGATCGATTTCGAAACCGACGAGATCACCTACCTGCCGCAGACCAGCCAGGCGCTGAATACCGAGCAGGGCGAGTGGTTCCAGAAGTTTGCCGGCCTCTTGAACGATCTGGAAGATGTACAGCAGATCTACCACAATGCCGAGTTTGAAGACTGATCGTCGGTATTGAGTGAAAAAGCCCCGGGCTGCGAGAGCAGGTCGGGGCTTTTTGTTTAAGTGCTGACGGGAATTGCCTGATCAGAGGTTATTGCCTTGGGCTCCGCCCGGAGTCAAGGGGGCGGAACCGCCACGCCCCCTTAACAATCCCCTCGCGGCCCGG
>CAYWUD010000124.1:0-6744 GCA_964461355.1 uncultured Pseudomonadales bacterium
GATGCTCAGCATCGCCAGAAAATGCAGAAAACTCTCCAGCCCCGATCGCGCCGAAGTGCCGGCCACTTTAGCAATGGTGATGGGGCCGCTCAAGTTTTTCACCGAGACCAGTCCTGCAACCATCTTCTGAATCATGTTCAGGGTCAGGCTGGTCTGCTCCCAGGTATACCCCAGCGCCCGCGGCACTGCCGCCAGCGGGTTATAGCTCAGCGTGCGCTGCATCCGAGAGGGAATTTCCGGAGGCTGAGCACCGGCTCCGACAAAACCGATGACCCGACCGTCCTCGAGGGTTCGGGTGCGCGGTGTCAGGATGCGCTGCATTCGCTGACCGTCCCGCTCGATTTCGAGGACAAGACGCTGATCGGCACTTTTCTGGATCAGTGCAACCCAGGCCGACCAGTCACCCACCTGCGCGCCGTCAGCGCTGAGCAAGCGATCGCCCACGGCAAGTCCGGCATCCGCCGCGGCCCCGGCAGGATCCAGCATACCGATCACCGCCGGCACCTCCGGCGCCCAGGGCAGGAGCCCCAGGGACGTGATCGGCTCGGGACGCTCCTGTCCCACCAGCCAGTTTTCAAGATTCAGCCGGTAGCGCTCAATCCCGCCTGTGTCGGCGCCATAGACCGGATCAAAGGGGCGCAACGCAACCTCAAGGGCGCGGCTCTCGCCCAGCGGGCGCAGCAGCGCCAGATTGACGTCGTACCAGCTGCTTGTGGCCTGCCCGTCAACCGCCACCACTTCATAGCCGGGCTCGATACCCGCGCGCGCAGCCGGAGAATCCGGGTTCACCGCGCCGATCAGGGGCACCAGCGTGGTCACCCCGAGCATGAACATCAGCCAGAAGGCTGCGATAGCCAGCAGAAAATTGGCCAGCGGGCCGGCGGCCACGATGGCAATGCGCTGCCACACCGATTTGTGGTTGAAGGCCTGATCACGCAGCGCTTCAGGAACCTCCATCTCGCGCTCATCGACCATTTTCACATAACCGCCGAGCGGCAGAGCCGCCAGACTGAATTCGGTGCCCTGACGATCACGCCAGGTCCACAGCGGCCTGCCGAAACCGACACTGAAACGCAGCACCTTCACACCGCAGCGGCGCGCTACCCAGAAATGGCCGAACTCGTGCACGGTCACCTGCAAGCCCAGGGTGACCACAAAGGCCAGTATCGTCTGCAGCAGTTCGAGCATCGTCGTCAACCTCGCATCCGCGCGATCGTGTCATGCGCCAGACGGCGTGCATCGGCATCCACCGCCCGCACACGATCAAGACTGTCCGCCGCCTGCACCGGCAGACGGTTCAGCACCCGTTCGATGACCTCGGTAATACGGGTAAAACCGATCTCGCCGGCCAGAAAGGCCGCGACCGCCGCTTCGTTGGCGGCATTCAGGGTGGCCATCGCCGTCCCCCCGGCCGCCAATGCTGCTCGGGTCAGGCTCAGCGCCGGAAAACGCTCCGCGCACGGACGTTCGAAATCCAGATGTGCCACGGCAAACAGATCGAGCGCTTTGACCCCCGCATCGATGCGCTCGGGCCAGGCCAGCCCGTAGGCGATCGGCGTGCGCATATCCGGATTGCCCAGCTGGGCCAGTACCGAACCGTCACAGTAGGCCACCATCGAGTGGATCATGCTCTGCGGATGGATCACCACCTCGATCTGCTCGGGCGGCAGATCAAACAGCCAGCGCGCTTCGATCAGCTCCAGCCCCTTGTTCATCATGGTCGCCGAGTCGACCGAAATCTTGCGCCCCATCGACCAGTTCGGATGGGCACAGGCCTGCTCGGGCGTCACCTCGGCCAACGCACCGAGCTCAAGGGTACGGAACGGGCCACCGGATGCCGTCAGCAGGATCTGCCGTACACCGCCGCGCGCTGCGGCGCTGTAGCCCACCGGCAGGCACTGAAAAATCGCGTTATGCTCGCTGTCGATCGGCAGCAGCCGGGCGCCATGGCGCGCCACCTCATGCATGAAGAGTTCGCCGGCCATCACCAGCGATTCCTTGTTGGCCAGCAGCAGGGTCTTGCCCGCGCGCACCGCGGCGAGATTCGGCAGCAGCCCTGCAGCGCCGACAATGGCCGCCATCACGCGATCGACCTCCGGCGCACTGGCAATCTGGCACAGCGCATCGACACCACTGAGCACCTCGGTCGTACTGCCGGCATCACGCAGCGCACTGCGCAGGCGGCTGGCGGCCGCTTCCGTTCCCAGCACGGCATAGCGCGGCTTGAACGCAAGACACTGCTGCAACAGCCGCTCGACCTCAGAGAAGGCGCTCAGGGCAAAGACGCTATAACGCTCCGGGTGCCGGGCAATCACATCCAGCGTGCTGCGACCGATCGAGCCGGTCGCGCCCAGTACCGTTATCTGCTCCATCAGTGTCCCCCCGCAAAGCAGAGCAGAAGCACAAACAGCGGCGCGGCAGCCGTCAGGCTGTCAATCCGGTCCATGATGCCACCATGCCCCGGCAGCAGCTGGCTGCTGTCCTTGATCCCCTGCTCGCGCTTGAGACAGCTTTCCAGAAGATCGCCCACGACCGACGCCGCCACAATCAGCCAGGTACCGCCGAGCAGCAGCGCCCAGTGCATGCTGCCGGAAAGCTCGGCCTGCACACCGAACAGCAGCGCCACCAGTGTCGCGGTCAGCAGCCCGCCGAACACCCCTTCCCAGCTCTTGCCGGGACTGACCTTCGGCGCCAGCTTGCGCCGACCAAAGCGTTTACCAAAACAGTAGGCACCGATATCCGCGCCCCAGATCAATCCGAACAGCAGCAGCAGCAGCGCATTGCGGTGCTCGGAGCCATGCAGATTGACCAGCGCCAGCCAGGCAGGCACCAGCACCACCAGACCCATGGCAAGCTTGAGCGGTAGACGGTTCCAGCGCGGCAGATTCTCCGGGTAGCCGATCACGATCAGCAGCCCCGCCAGCCACCATACAGCGGCCACGCCGAGCACGGCCAGCAGCGGCAGATACCAGGCCAGCGCACAGCCGGACAGGACCAGTACACCGTATCCCCAGCGCACGGGCTGCGCCCGCAGTCCGGCGAGCTGCGCCCATTCCCAGCCTGCCAGCGCCATCACGGCGGCGCTGAGCAGGGCAAAATGTGCCGTTGAGAGAAAGAGCACGGCGGCAATCGCCAGCGGTGCCAGGATGGAAGCGGTTATGATTCGTTGTTTCAGCACTGTCCGGCCTCGAGTTGCTTGCTGGTGCGGCCAAAGCGGCGCTGACGGCCGGCATAGGCCAGCATGGCGCGATGAAAGTGGTCACGGTCAAAGTCCGGCCACAGCACCTCATCGAAATAGAGTTCGCTGTAGGCCCCCTGCCACAGCAGAAAATTGCTGATCCTCTGCTCGCCGCTGGTGCGGATTACCAGATCGGGGTCGATCACACCCGCCGTGGTCAGACGCGTACCGATCAGCGCTTCATCGATCGCCTCGGGCGCCAGGGTACCGGCGGCCACCTCGGCAGCCAGCTGCTGCACGGCCTGGGTAATGTCCCAACGGCCACCATAGTTGGCGGCAATCTGCAGGGTGACGCGGGCATTGTCCGCCGTCAGCGCTTCGGCTTCGCGGATATGCTGCTGGATGGAGGGGCTGAAGGCGGACAGATCGCCCAGGACCTTGAGCCGGATCTGGTGCTTGTGCAGACGCTTGGTTTCACGGCGCAGCATCAGCAGGAACAGCTCCATCAGCGCGCTCACCTCATCGGCGGGGCGACGCCAGTTTTCACTGCTGAAGGCAAACAGGGTCAGCACCTCGATCCCATATTCGCCGCAGGCCTCGATGGTGCGACGCACGGCATCGACCCCGGCCTTGTGCCCGCTGATTCCGGGCAGATGGCGTTTCTTCGCCCAGCGATTGTTGCCATCCATGATGATGGCGACATGGCGCGGTAACCGCGCGCGCGCGATCCCACAGACTTCTTCCACTGACTCGGCCATGGCACTCTCTATCTGCTCTGTCACCCCGGCGTATTGCGGCAGAGGTTATTCGCCCGGCCACTGCCAGCAATGGCCGGGCGAATAGCCACGAAGCCGGGGCCAGGCCCCGGCTACGCCAACATCAGAAGCTCATCAGATCTTCTTCTTTCTTGCTCAGAAGCGCATCGACAGAAGCGACAAACTTGTCGGTGATCTTCTGGATTTCGTCCTGAGCGCGACGTTCGTCGTCCTCACCGATCTCCTTTTCCTTAAGCAGATCCTTGATCTGGCCCAGGGCATCACGGCGCACGTTGCGAATCGCCACACGGCCGTTTTCCGCTTCCTGACGCGCCTGCTTGATGTAGCCCTTACGGGTTTCCTCGGTCAGCGGCGGCAGCGGCACGCGAATCACTTCACCGGCTACGCTCGGGTTCAGACCGAGATCGGATTTGAGAATCGCCTTTTCCACGTCCGGAGCCATGTTGCGCTCCCAGACCCGAATGGCCAGGGTACGACCGTCTTCGGCGCTCACGTTGGCCACCTGGCTCAGCGGAGTGTCGACGCCGTAGTAGGAAACCATAATACCGTCGAGCAGGGACGGGTTGGCTCGACCGGTACGGATCTTGGCAAGCGCGGTTTCCAGAGATTCCAGGGATTTCTGCATGCGGCTCTGACAGTCCGCCTTGATTTCATTGAGCATCACTCACCCCACAAACAAGAGTTCCTTCCTCGCCGCCGACAATGATGTCGCGCAGCGCACCGGTTTTATGCATGTTGAAGACCCGCACAGGCATCTGGTGGTCACGCACCAGACAGATGGCGGTCAGATCCATTACCCCCAGCTGCATCGACAGCACCTGGTCATAGCTCAGCTGATCGAACTTCACCGCGGACGGATCCTTGTTCGGATCGGCGTTGTACACGCCGTCAACCTTGGTTGCCTTGAGCACCAGGTCGGCATCGATTTCGATACCGCGCAGACAGGCGGCCGAGTCGGTGGTAAAGAACGGGTTACCGGTACCGGCTGCAAAGAGTACCACCTCGCCAGCGGCCAGGGCAGCCTTGGCCAGCTGATGATCGAAGGCTTCAGCCACACCCGGCATCGGGAAGGCACTCATCACCCGCGCCTTCAGACCCAGGCGCTGCAGGGTATCGCGCATCGCCAGCGCATTCATTACGGTGGCCAGCATACCCATCTGGTCGCCGGTCACCCGATCCATCCCCGCTGCCTGCAGGGCCGCGCCGCGGTAGATATTACCGCCACCGATGACCAGACCGATCTGAACACCCAGCTCATGAATCGACAGCACTTCGTTGGCGGTCGCTTCCAGCACCGCCGGATCGATACCGAACTGGCCGTCGCCCATCAGGGCTTCGCCACTGAGCTTGAGCAGAATGCGTTGATATTTGGGACGCAGATCAAAGGTAGGCATGGGGCCTCACTGGGAATAAGCGGGAAGGGAAGGAATACTGAAAATAGAGAGGGGGTGTGCCAGTGGCTACACCCCCAAAAGCGGTCTTACTTGGCAGCAGCAGCAGCAGCTTGAGCAGCTACTTCAGCAGCGAAGTCGACTTCTTCTTTCTCGATGCCTTCACCCACTTCGAAGCGAACGAAGGACTTGACGGTAGCACCAGCCGCCTTGGCCAGCTGACCTACGGTCTGATCCGGGTTCTTGACGAACGCCTGCTCGGTCAGGCTGTTCTCGGCCAGGAACTTCTTCACACGACCTTCAATCATCTTCTCGATGATTTCAGCCGGCTTACCGGACTGCTCGGCCTGCGCCTTGAAGATCTCTTTTTCTTTCTCGACCAGCTCGGCCGGCATTTCTGCCGGGCTAACCACAGCCGGGTTAACCGCAGCCACGTGCATGGCGATATCCTTGGCCAGCTCCGCGTCACCACCTTCCAGGGTCACCAGAACAGCGATGCGCTGGTTACCGTGGACGTAAGCACCAACAACGCCGCCTTCAGCGATATCAGCACGACGAACGGAGATGTTCTCACCGATCTTCTGTACCAGGGCCAGACGAGCGGTTTCCAGCTCACCTTCCATCAGCTTGGCGATGTCGGTCTGCTTGCTGGCAGCAACCGCATCTACCACGGTAGCAACGTAGCCGGTGAAGTTAGCATCACGAGCAACGAAGTCGGTCTCGGAGTTTACTTCAACGATCACAGCGGAAGCGGCGTCGTCAGCCACTTTAACGGCTACGATACCTTCAGCGGCAATACGACCGGCTTTCTTGGCCGCCTTGGCCTGACCGGACTTGCGCAGCTCTTCGATCGCCAGTTCGATGTCACCGTCGGTACCCACCAGCGCCTTTTTGCATTCCATCATGCCCAGGCCGGTGCGTTCACGCAGCTCTTTAACCATTGCAGCGGTAATAGCCATCAATGCGTCCTCTAGAATTGGGTTTCTGGATCCCGTCGGATCCAACAAGCATCTGCAAAATCCAAAAAGGGGGCCGCGCCCCCTTTTTGGTATCACACAACGTTCAGATTGCGTGAGTGCGCGACTTACTCGGCAGCAGCAGCCGGGGTTTCAGCAACCTCGACGAACTCGTCTTCGCTACCGGTACGACCCGCTTCACGACCAGACAGAACCGCGTCGGCAGCCGCCTTCACGTACAGCTGGATCGCACGGATCGCGTCGTCGTTACCCGGGATCACGTAATCAACGCCATCCGGGTTGCTGTTGGTATCAACCACACCGATTACCGGGATACCCAGGTTGTTCGCTTCCTTGATCGCGATGCGCTCGTGATCAACGTCGATAACGAACAGAGCGTCCGGCAGACCACCCATGTCCTTGATACCGCCCAGAGAACGGTC
>CAYWUD010000125.1:0-6604 GCA_964461355.1 uncultured Pseudomonadales bacterium
CTAAGGTTATTCTTGGTATCAAGGGACTTAGACTCATATTTGATATAGAAATTTTTTACACAAGGAGGTCAAAATGACCAAAGTATTACAAGGGGAAAAGGGGTATCTCTATTATTCTGTATTTAGCTCTCAGGTGCAAGGAACTGCTGATGGAGTAGATTTTCAGGGGAATGGATGGTGCAAAATTGTGACAAAGGGTAAAGAGTCTGGATTACCCGCAAGCTTAGAAAGGGGAGATGTTTTCTACAATAGTACAAAACTTATCCTTATGGATGGTGATGAGGTGAGACTTATGACTATGTCAAAAGTGGCATTTGTTACCAATATTCCAGGGTCTGCAAGTAAGACAAAGCAAGATGTTACTACTCAAATGGACTCGGTAAAGAGCTTTATCGAAGGAAGTAGATCAGAGCTCACAGGAAATATTGAAGGGTACTTTCTTAATGAAGATCCTATGGGGCTTCAGGAACTGTTACTTGCTCGATTTAAGTCGGTTATTATGGATGACGGTGTGGGCAATATTACTAAACTTGAGTCTGCTGGAGAACCTCTGCACTTTTTCCTATCCCGGTTTGAAACTACCGAAGAGGGGAAAAGAGAGATTACTGATTACATGCCACTTATTACAGACAGCCTTACGCTTGATAAACCAATGGAAGGGAATCTCCCATTCAGCTTTGCATATACTCTTGTAGGCTCTGAGCGACCAAACACTTACTTTCGAAGTATTTAAGGGGACAGTATGAGATTAACTGGAGTATTACAGACAAAATATGTTCCTAAGTTTTTAGGAAACCGAGAGCTTCCCATAACTGAGCAAGTAGAGGTAGAGATTAAACATCTTACCCATGGAGAGAGAGAGATGTTAAAAAGTGATATCTCTTATATCCAAAAAGAGGGAGGGGTTGAAGTAAAAGTTCGAACCCGACATGCGGATCTTATTAAGCTTGGTGTACTCTCTATCAGCGGACTTTCTACAGAGGCCGATGGGGATATTTGTACAGGAAAAGAGCTTTTGGAGGCAAAAGACCATCGTTTGGGAGATCTTATTGACGAGCTTGTTGCAGAGCTTAAAACCCAATCTGAACTCTCGGATGATAGGAAAAAAAACTAAAAATTGCGATACACTTTTATATATCAGATGGTGTATCGCATAACTGGGATGAGTACCCCGAGGAGTTGGAGAGAGTAACAACCAGCTCCTCGGATCATCTTATACGACGTAAAGAGATTCCCCAAATAGTAAATAATGAATTTCATATTTCCGCTTGGAATGAGTGGTGTAGGTGGAAGAGGTTCGGGTTACCCCACGGTAAAGGATGGATTCATGAAAAAGCTCTATGGGTAGATGTGATAGAGCTTATAGAAGAGGAGCACTCTGCACGTCAGAGATTATAAAAGGAGGTTGTCATGAGCGAAAATATTGAAAAAGTAGTGGTGCAGAAGGCTGCAACGTTCTCAGATGTATTGGATGCAAGTTTAGGCACAATTATTCAAAGTACTGTTGATCAATCTAAGGATTTTTTAACAGGAATTACATCAATAACCGAGGGAGCTGAAAGTGTGGCAAAAACTTTTCGAGAGGAGCTTTCTTTCGTACTAAAAGCCTTACCTCAGCAGCAGATATTCTCTGATTGGGTAAGTGATTTTACCGATAACTTGGGGGGATTGGGTAAAATTTTAGAAGCAGGAAACCTCCCGACTGGTGATGTTGGGACAAAATTAGATTCCTACTTTCTCCCTTTTCTGGATGATTTTGCTGCAGGTAATATCTCCTTTGAAAAGGGCTTAGAGCAGGTATTGAATGAGATTTCATGGAAAGAGCTGGCCGCAGATTTTCTCAAAAAAAGTGACTGGAAAAGTATGGGTGCAGAACTGGTAACCCAGTTAGGAGAGGCCTTTCCTCAAGCTACGGCTGTTGTTGATCAGGTAAGTGAATCTTTAGCTCCCTTTTCAGAGGCCTTTGGGTTTCCTCTTAATAAAATCGGAAAACTTGTTGAGGGAGGACTCATTGATATGCTTGATCAATGGAGTCAAGGAGAAGTCTCTTTTACGGAGGGTATTAAAGGACTTTTTACCGGCGGGATTGATGTAAAAGAAGGGCTTGCTACATTTTTAAAAGAGACAAAATGGAGTGAAGGTTTTTCTTTTCTGTGGAGCTCTATGCTTGATAGTTCAGATACACTTTCAGATGTGGTTAGTACTATTGAGGAGAAGTTCGGTGGTATTGCTTCCCTTGTTAGATCCTTTGAACTTCCTGTAGATACATTTTGGGGATCCATAGAGGGTGATCTTGTCGATATTATTGATAGATTTGCCGCAGGTGAGATAACTTTTGGTGAGGGGTTATCAGAAATTTTTTCAGGAGGAATTGACTTTAAAGCTCCCCTTGGGACGTTGTTAAAGGGAATAAATTGGGAAAAGGGATTTACTGCTATTTGGAATAAAATTCTTGATAGCTCCGATGGATTAGCAGATGTTGTCGCAAAGGTTGGTGAAAAATTTGAAAAGGTATCTCCTTATATTGATGCATTTGAAATTCCCTTTGATCAGTTAGGTTCTCACATAGAAGGTGGACTTATTGATATAGTTGATAGGTTTGCTGCGGGTGAAATAACCTTTTCAGAGGGAGTTGCTGAGATTTTTAGCGGAGGCCTTGGATTGAAAGAGGGGCTTTCAGATATGCTCAAAGAGATTAACTGGGAGGCTGGATTTGACTTTTTAGGAGGTAAGCTTTCTGAGCATTTTGAGGGAGTAACTGGCAGTGTTTTACAGGCATTAAGCAAAACGGCAGGAGCTGGTATGGATGCTGTGATAAACGATGGAGATTGGAATAATGTTGCGGCAACAGGAATCTCTGCTTTTACCGATGTTGCAGCTTCTATGGCAGGTCCCTTTGGTCCTGTTGTCTCAATTGTCGGAAACCTTGCTGCGGGTCTTTTTAATAGCATGGCTGCAACCAATGCCTTAATAAAAGAGACCGAAGAGAGTGTTGCCGGATTGTTTGAAGAGGTTTTTGCTGGAGAGTTAGGTCTTAAAGAAACTCGGATCAATAGCCTAAACGAGGAACTCGGTGTTATTGAAGGCGATAAAAAGGTTAAAATGGATATTCTGAAGAAACGTTTTGATAGGGGAGAGATCAATGCAGAAGAGTATTCAAAACAGTCAAGAGAGGTTGCAGAAAAAGCTCAAGAACAGAAAGCTGAAGTTAATAATAAGAAAGCTGAGCTAATGCGGCAAGATAAGTTATCAAAAGGAGTTCAGGATACTATAAATAAGCTTCAGTCAGAGCTTGATAATATGAGTGGGGCCAAAAAAACTTTTACAAAGGCCGATGAGAAACTGGAAAAAGAGATTTTACGATATCAGCAACTGTTACAGGAGATAGACTCTGATACTGATGGACTTACTCGTGAAGAAGCTGTGCTTATGGCTCAAAATGCGGGTATTGATTTTGCAGCTACCGGTGCAAATTTTATTACCAGTGGGCCACAACTTTTAATGGTGGGTGAGAATCCAGGAGGGAGAGAACATGTACAAGTTACTCCTCTTTCAAGTCCCAATATTCATGGTCCTACGAATTCACCCGCAGGGGGGCAAGTGTCTGTTAATGTTCATCTAAATGGAGATGTGTACGGTATTGATGATCTATACATGAAATTACAATTGGCAGGGCAACAGCTTGCGAGAAATGGGAGGATTGCGGTATGAAGGTGTTAATACGGGTACCCCAACTTGAGGAGTGGCAAGATATCTCTCATTTGCTCAAAGCAGATACATACACAAAGGATCGATTACTGCTGAATAACCAAATGGAGAGTGCAATAGACACACTCTCATTCACCCTTATTTATGACCGCTTAGTGGCAGCATACTTTTTGGATATTGAGTACGGTGAGAAGATTTATATTAAGTCATTTACTGAAGGTGGTACCCCTGATTTTTTGGGGTATGTAACTACTGCAATTTCATTATCTAAAACAGATCAAGTAGCCCCTCTCTCCATTCAAGCTCGTGATAATACGTACCGGTTAGATAATAAAATTCAAGAGGATATACAGTACCCAGAATCTATGGATAGTCCGGGAGCTTCGGTGAAAGATATCTTTATCAATCTTTGTAGACTTGCAGGGTATGAAGATACGGAGATTGATATGTCTTCAGAGGCTCCAGAGTTGGTGCGTATGATTTCGGAAGATAAAGAGCAGTTTACTTACCGAGAACTTTTCGACCAACTTTTGAAGCAGTATGGGTATGTATGTTATGCAAAACCAGATGGGGTAATTTCACTTTTTCGTTGGATGTATCAAGATGTGGATCCTAAAAAAACTCTCACCCATGAGTTTTTGGTTTCCCAAACATTTCAAATTAAAAAGGCTGATGAAACCTATGATAGTGTGGAAATAGAGTGGACAGAGCCAGATATCATATCTGATGTTCGGTTGTATAATGATATTCGTATTATGGGTGGGAGCGGTGAGATCAGAGGTGAACTCGTAGATCGGTTCTCTTATTATCCAGAGGGTGCTGATAAAGAGGATATTTTCCAAGAGTATAAAAGTGAGTGGCTTGATAAACCATTTCTTCCTAATGCCTCAAAAGAGAAAAATCGAGACATCTCACTTATTACCACAGATCGTCATAAAATTAGTACTCCTGATTTGAGTGATGATTTTAAAGTCTTATCAGAGTTTGGACCGAGAAAAGCACGTTGTAGAATTTACAACCCCACGGAGAATCCTCTGTACTGCTATGGATTTGAAATTTTAGGACGAGCCTTATTTCGAAAGCGGATAAAAAGAACCAAAATAGGGGAGGGGGCTTCAAAACAGACCTTTGCGGCGGAGTACATTTATAAAAAAGAGTATGCAGCTGCATATGCAGAAGCGATGTATCGTTATATGAAATATGGCGATATTACCTACACCTTTACACTTAAGGATCAAATTGTATCTGCTGGAGATATAGTTCGTATTGTGCAGAAGGAACCTGCCATTGATACGGTGGTGCTTATCCTTTCGGAACGGACACAATTGGGAACTCCTGGTGTGCAATACTCTGCTGTTGGAGTGTCTGGGGTGGGTGATTTTAAGGCTATCCACTCCGAATACCACTCAGAAATGGCAGTACTTTTGGAGAAACGGTATCCCCTAGCTATGCAGAGAGATCTTCATCATAAAGAGTTCTATTACGGGTATTACTACACAATGCATAATAATGTGTTGTACTTTCTTAATATGAATTCGGGAGAAGTGCTTACATACGATGGAAAAGATATCTCTCTTATTTCTGATACCCCAATGCATGATCTGGAGATAACTGATCGAGGACTGTTGCATGTTAGAGAAGGGAAATATATCTATTTGAATGACCGACTTATGGCAGAAGATGGGTATAGCCCTACCTTTTGGAGAGGAGAGCTTACCTTTATACGAGATGGTAAACTGTATGGAAAACAGGGAGTTCTTGATTTTCAACTTCCTGAACAGGTTCATAAAATTAAGGGGCGAGGTCAGCAACTTATGGTTGCTGGAATTACGAAAGTTTGGTTTGTTGATGGTGAGAAATTGGGAATCTCCTTCTCTGATGATGGAGTTGATGAGGGTATTCTAGAGCTTGCATCTGGCTGTATAACCACAGTAGATATTCAAGATAACTATCTGTACTGGAAGGATTATGACCTCCTCTATCAGTATGACACTGAAAAGCGAAGTATTCTTCCTCTCTATTCGGAGACTCTTGATTTTGCCACAACCCCAGAGGGTGATATCTTTTATCAAGATATGGCAAGTGGGCTCTATTACACAACAACAGAGTGGTTGGAAAATCAGGAGGTATCTACAAGAATGGTAACTTCTGAAATTCCAGGAACAGCCACAGCAAAAGGTCGAGTTCTTACGGATATTCCTTTTGAGATTCTCAAAACAGTAAAAGCAGGTGATCTCATAACAGGCCCAGGGATACCAGAAAATACAAGAGTCTTAGATGTGTCTGATAGTGCAATATCTATTTCAGAGGAGATTACCCAAGATGAAATTTCCTTTACCCTTGAATATAAACGTCCAAAAATTAATAACGAGTTTTATACAGAGGATATGTATGATCGACGGATAGAGTTAGGCCAAAGGGGATTACTTGTGACAGATGCCCAAAATAGGGTGATGCACAACGTAATTCAGGAGCTTGGGGATAGTGAATATGGAGGGCATATCTACTCCGCAACGGGGTTATTCTATTACGACTTAGTGGCAGGAGTTTGATTACAATCACACATACTGGACTACTCACAGTACAGGAGAGGTTTATATTAGACAGCCAAACGGCAAAATGGTAGACTACTATTTTAAAAACTACTCAAAACCTACAGGAGGTAGGCTAGAAGTTGCTTTACAAAAAAAAGAGAATGGGATATGGAGAGATAAGGATAAAATTAAAGCTTCACTCAATGGAAGACATGAAGGCACATGGTCATCCTTCGGAACTGGATTCTACCGTGTTATTGTATGGGGTCGTGGAGGAGCTTCTATGAAGTGGTATTGGGGTGTTCGAGATGCTCAAAAGGGAAAACGGTTACGATATTTTAGTGGGCTACCTCGAAACTCAA
>CAYWUD010000126.1:0-6576 GCA_964461355.1 uncultured Pseudomonadales bacterium
AAAGCCGGCAGACTCGGGCATGGGGGCAAAATCGATCGCCATGGTCACTCCTTCAGTTGGGTATGGCTCGGTTCAGTTGAAATCGAATTCGGCTACCGCCTGCTGGTCGATCAGCAGCGTGCAGCGCGGGTAACGGGTGAGTGCCTGCCAGCGCCCGAGGTGGCAGCGGGTATGCAGGCTATGGCCCTGCCAGTGGCTTTCCAGCGTCTTGAAGTAGATCAGCTGGCTGCGGGCGGTTTCGCTGTAGGCGGGAAACTCCGGGTTGCCGAGGCTCTCGCTGAAGACGGTGTGGCCCCCGATGTCGAGCGTCAGCCGGTGCAGCAACAGCTCGTTGTAGCTCAGCCTGATCTCAAGGGGTTGCTGTTCGAAGCGAATCACGGCGTTACGTTCGCTGTCGATGGGTTTGAGCAGCATACAGCCGCCCAGCGTCAGGGGTAACAGAAGCAACAGATAATGGACAAATCGCGGCATGATAGAGGGCATTGTTCGCTAAAGTGCGGCCATCCTACCCAAGGCGCGGCTACGGCGCCTTGGGGTGGATCAAGAATGCGGTGCGCGCTCAGGGGGTTGTGCTGCGCTGGCCGAGCGGGATCTGGGGGCTCCATTCGAGCCAGCTCGGATGAGCCTCATCGTTGAGGTAGAAGCGCGTGCCGGATTTGGCCAGCGGGCCGGGTTCATCGGGGACCGCGAGGGCGATGCCGCCGGCGAGCAGGGCTTCGACCGATTCGGTACGGACCTCGGCGCCCTTGAACAGGCCGACATCGATCGCAAGGCCGCTGGCATTCCAGAAGCGGGTGTTGGCGCGGATCAGGTTGCGGTAACGGCTGTCGATCTGGGCACTGATCTCCACCTCGTCGGCACGGTTGCCCAGGCGTACGCCCAGGACCTGACCGATCGGTACCTGACGGTAGTAGAGGGCGCTGCCGCGCTGCAGGGAACCGCGCGTCTTGCTCAGCAGGGTGATTTCGATGCCCTGTTCGGTGCCCTGATGGGCGGGCGGCCGGTTGCGGCCGGTGAAGCGATCCTGAAACGGCCCCTGGCCGGGGCGCAGGGTCAGGTAGGGGCCGCCGAGCAGGGTGTCGAGGTTTTCGCTGCGGGTCAGTCCGAGCTGCGGCAGGACGATCCAGAACTGGGTATCGCGCCGGGCCAGGGCGCGGGCCGAGCGCTCGAGCTGAACGCTGGCGACCACGCCCTTGAGGTCGGGCGCCAGATCGATGGCACTGACCTTGCCGATATCGATGCCGCGATAGCGCAGCGGGGCGCCGACGCTCAGGCCGTGGCCGTCATTGAAGTGAATGCGGATCGGCAGGCCGGTGTCGCGCGCATGCTCCATATCCTCGAACAGGGTGAAGCGGTGCCGGTTCTGTACCGGTTTGGCCCCGGCCTCCGGGGTGATAAAGGCGATACCGCCGTTGATGATGCTGTTCAGCGATTCGGTGCGCAGGCTCAGCTTGCCACGCAGGCTGCCCTGGATGCTGACGCCGCTGGCATTCCAGAAGCGGCTGCTCTGGTTGACCAGGTGGCTGAAGCGCGGCTCGATATGGATCTGTACCAGCAGGCTCTGGCCGTCGTTGGCGAGCTGGTAATCCTCGACGCGGCCGACCTCGAGCTGGCGAAACAGCACCGGGCTGCCAATGCTGACCGAGCCCAGTTCCTGGGTTTTCAGCAGCAGGTTCAGGCCCGGGGCGTCCATCGACAGCGGCGGCGGGGTTGCAACCGCGACAAAATGGCGCTGGCCGGGGTTGTCGAGCGAGCCGACCTTGACGGTGATGTAATTGCCCTGCAGCAGCGCGTCGATGCCGCTGATACCGCTGAGGCTGATCTTCGGCTTGACCAGCCAGAACTGGGTGTCGGTCACCAGGCCGCGGGTCGTGCGCGGGTCCATCAGCACCACGGCGGTCAGGGTGTCGAAGCGTTCGTTGATGCTGACATCCTTGACCGTGCCGACTTCAAAGCCTTCGAAGATCACCTTGGTCTGATCGGGGATGATCGAGCTGCCGGTGGGGAAATCGATGGTAATCAGTTCGCCGGTCTGGGCATCTTCAAAATTCTTGTAGAGCTTGAACTGGTGGCCGTTGCGTACCGGTGCGGCCTCGGCATCGTCGGGCGTATGAAAACTCAGGCCACCGGCGAGCAGGCTGGTCAGCGATTCGGTGCGGATCTTGATCCCCGACAGGCTGCCTTCGACACTGAAGCCGCCGGCGTTCCAGAAGCGGGTGGCGCTGTTGACCAGATGGGCGTAGTCGGGGTCGATATGCAGGCTGATCTGCACCTCCTGGCCGTCGCGACTGAACTTGTAGTCCTGCACCGAGCCGACCTCGATCTGCTTGTAATAGACCGGGCTGCCGCGCTCAAGCGAACCGAGGGTGTCGCTGGTCAGGCTGATATGCAGGCCCGGCGCGGCAAAATCGAGCGGTGGCGGCGTTTTCAGCACTTCGAACTGGGTCTTCGGTGTGCGGTCGCTGCCCTGACCCTCACGGAAGGTGATGTAGTTGCCCGAAAGCAGGGTTTCCAGCCCGGAAATACTTGCCGCAGAAACCTGTGGGCGCACGATCCAGAAATCGGTGGCACTGTTGAGCAGCGGTTTGGTCTGGCGGTTGAGCTCGAGCTCGACCACCACGCCGTCGAGCGCGGCATTGATATCGACACTCTTGACCTTGCCGGCCGGCAGGCCCTTGTAGATCACCTGGGTCTTGCCGGGGGTAATGCCTTCGGCGTCGGGCATATGCAGGGTGACCAGAATGCCGGCATCGGCGATCGAGCGGTACAGCAGCCACAGGCCGATCAGCAGCGCGATCAGCGGGATCAGCCAGATTGAGGACAGGGAGCGGCGCTCCTTGAGTTCCGCGCGTTCCGGAATAGGGTTGCTCATCGGTAGTCTGGCTCTTGCGTGCATGAGGGGTGGATGGAGGCCGGCGGTGGCTCGAGGCCATCGAACAGCAGGCGTGGATCAAACAGGTTGGCCGCGAACATCGTCAGGACGACGACCATGGCAAATGCGGTCGCGCCATGGCCGGCCTGTATCTGGGCCAGCTGGCCCAGATTGACCAGTGCCGCCAGGAGGGTGATGACGAAAATATCGAGCATCGACCAGCGTCCGACAAATTCGATAAAGCGGTACATCATCAGGCGCTGCCTCAGTGAGGTGTGCCAGCGGTGCTGGACCGACAGCAGCAGATAGCCAAGGCCGATCAGCTTGATCGTCGGCACCGCGATCGAGGCGACAAAGACAATCAGGGCGATCGGCGCCATGCCCAGTTCAATCAGCACCAGAATGCCGGACATGATGGTGTCGGACTGGGTGTTGCCGAAATTGCTGACACTCATGATCGGCAGCAGGTTGGCCGGCAGATACAGCAGGGCACCGGCAATCAGCAGGGCCCAGCTGCGCGAGAGGCTGCCGGGAATGCGCGGGTAGAGCCGGCTGTGACAGCGGCGGCAATGACTCTGTTCGAGATCGGCCAGCAGGTGGCAGACATGGCAGAGCTGTTTGCCGTGGGTCAGCGCCTGGCTCATGGGGAGGGCGCCTGATCAAGCTGTTCCCAGATGCCGTGTTCGTCCAGTTTGACGTCCAGCAGAATGCTCACCAGCATCAGCCCGGCAAGGGCATAGAAACCGACGCCAAAGTGCAGCTCGGCCATGTCCATCAGCTTGATGACCGAAACGAGGATGCCGAGCAGGTAGATTTCCAGCATGCCCCAGTGACGCAGGCCGTGATACCAGCGAAAGAGCTGCAGGGCCAGGATGCGATCCTGACGGTTGTGGCCGGTGCCGAGGGTGCTGAGCAGGCAGAAGCCGAGCAGCAGCAGCTTGGTGAGCGGGATGGCCATGGCACAGAGAAAGACCAGAACCCCTACCAGCAGATACTCGCCGCTGAGCAGAATCTGCACGCCATCGTAGACGGACGCGCTGTTGCGTTGGCCGAGGATGTTGAGATCGAGCACCGGGAGAAACTGGGCCGGATAGAACAGCAGCAGTCCGGCCAGGCACAGGGCCAGTCCGTGATGGATGCTGTCATGGTGGCCCTGGGCGAGAACGGAGCCACAGCGCGGGCACAGCGCCTTTTGTCCCGGTGCCGGGTGGGGTTCGAGCAGCAGCAGGTCGCACTCGTGACAGGCGGTATAGGGTTCGTTGCGCTGGGTACTCTGTGGATCCATCGGTTCTGGGCCTGTAATCGACAGTTTGAATCTAATCGCCACCGCCCGCTTTGACAACGGCTTTGTGCAGATAGACGGCCATTGCGACATCTACCGCTTGGCGTCTCGGCTGCAGAGCGTAGACTCCTCTGCGTGTGAGTTATTTCCGTGATCTGAGGAGAACTGATGGAGTGTCGTCTCGGTTGTGGGGCCTGTTGTATCGCCCCGTCGATCAGCAGTGCCATTCCGGGTATGCCCGAAGGCAAGCCGGCCGGAGTGCGCTGCGTACAGCTGGATGACGACAATCTGTGCCGTCTGTTCGGTGATCCGCGCCGGCCTCAAGTCTGCAGTGCCTTTACCGCCGAGCGCGCGATCTGTGGTCAGCAGGCGGAGCAGGCGCTGGAAACCCTCCGCATGCTCGAGGAGCTGACCGGTTAGCATTGCCATAAAAAAACCCGCCGAAGCGGGTTTTTTTATGGCCGGGTTCAGTTGCGCTGATCGGCCGGTACCAGTTCCCGTTGTACCGGGCCGGTGTAGAGCTGACGCGGACGCCCGATACGGGACGCATCGCTGATCATCTCGTGCCAGTGGGCAACCCAGCCCGGGGTACGACCGGTGGCAAAGATTACGGTAAACATGGAGGTGGGAATGCCCAGCGCCTTGAGGATGATGCCCGAGTAGAAGTCGACGTTCGGGTACAGCTTCTTCTCGACGAAGTAGGTGTCTTCGAGCGCGATCTTCTCCAGCTTCTTGGCCATCTTGAACAGCGGGTCGTCTTCAAGACCGAGTTCGGTGAGCACCTCGTCGCAGGTCTGTTTCATCACCTTGGCGCGCGGATCGAAGTTCTTGTACACGCGATGGCCAAAACCCATCAGGCGGAACGGATCGTTCTTGTCCTTGGCGCGGGCGACATAGGCGTCGATGTTGCTCTCGTCACCGATCTCCTCAAGCATGTTGAGCACGGCTTCGTTGGCACCGCCATGGGCCGGACCCCAGAGTGCGGCAATACCGGCGGCGATACAGGCGAACGGGTTGGCACCGGAGGAGCCGGCCAGACGCACGGTCGAGGTGGAAGCGTTCTGTTCATGATCGGCATGCAGCATGAATATGCGATCCATGGCGCGCTCGAGCACGGGGTTGACTTCGTACTCCTCGCAGGGCGTGGCGAACATCATATGCAGGAAGTTGCCGGCATAGGAGAGATCGTTGCGCGGATACATGAACGGCTGGCCGATGGAGTACTTGTAGGCCATGGCGGCCAGGGTCGGCATCTTGGAAATCAGGCGGTAGGCCGCGATTTCACGGTGGCGTTCGTTATGGATGTCCAGAACGTCGTGGTAGAAGGCGGAGAATGCACCGACCACACCGCACATGACGGCCATCGGGTGGGCATCGCGGCGGAAGCCGGAAAAGAACTTGGTCAGCTGCTCGTGCACCATGGTGTGGTTCTGGATGGTGCTGACAAACTGTTCCTTCTGTACACGGGTGGGCAGCTCACCGTACATCAGCAGATAGCACAGCTCCATATAGTCGGAGTGTTCGGCCAGTGCTTCGATGGGGTAGCCGCGGTGAAGAAGAATGCCGCGGTCACCGTCGATGAAGGTGATCTTGGATTCACAGGAGGCGGTGGAGACAAATCCCGGGTCGTAGGTAAACAGACCGTTGGATGTCAGCGCGCCAACGTCGATCACATCATTGCCGAGCGTGCCTTCGTATACCGGCAGCTCGATCACTTTATCGACTCCGTCAACCTTTAGCTGTGCTTTCTTTTCAGCCATGTAAAGGCCTCCTTGGTCATGATGTTGTTGCGTCTTGAAATGGTCAAAAAGGTAGGAAATTCCGAGCGGATGTTCTTTGTGTCTTGCTTAACCACTGGCTCGGGCAGGCTTGCAATACTATGGCTCTCGTACAATAAGTCAAATCTCATCTAGTGGCTATTGACGAATATAAGCATCTGATAGTTATAATTTGTACGGACTGCCTGCCTATTTTAGCAGCGTTTTTGAAACTTGCCATGACCATGCACTTTTGCGAACAGCGATGAAAAATGTTGAGCCTGGCTGGTTTGTAAACAAAAAAACGTGCTTCTATACTGGCTGTGACATGAGGGGGGAGTCGGTCTGCAGGAGTGCAAACCGGCTGATCTCACTCTAAATAGAACCCGTTTCCAACCGCAATTGGAGACGCAGAAAGGGCGATTTAGAGTGGTAAAAAAAGTGAATAAAAAACGACCTGTCAATCTTGATCTATCAACCATAAGCCTACCGCTACCCGCTTATACATCGATATTGCACCGCATCAGCGGTGTCATCCTCTTTGTTGGTGTTGCCTTCCTGCTCTATGCCTTCGAATCCTCGCTGGCTTCGGAAGCGTCCTTCGAGGCGCTGAAGTCCGGTCTGGGACATCCGTTGGCAAAATTCATCTGCTGGGGGCTTCTATC
>CAYWUD010000127.1:0-6506 GCA_964461355.1 uncultured Pseudomonadales bacterium
TACCGCGGCGGTAAAGGCCTTGAGTCCGGCGATAAAGCCGACATGCGGGTTGGTGATGCCGTAGTAGAGGCTCAGCAGCACACCGGCAACGGCCGCCAGCGCGGCGCCGATGACAAAGGTCAGGGCGATCACGTTATTGGTGTTGATGCCCAGCAGGTTGGCCATACCGATATCTTCGGCACAGGCCCGGCAGGCACGCCCCATCTTGGAGCGGGCGATAAACAGTGACAGCACGGTCATCGAAATCAGCGTGGTGGCGAAGATGATCAGCTGCATGTAGGAGAGGCTGGCCTGGAAGCCGCCCTCGGCACCGAAACTCCAGCCGCCGGCGATCAGGGTGGGCATGGCGATGTCCCGTGAGCCCTGGAACAGCAGCAGCAGGTTCTGCAGGAAGATCGACATGCCGATGGCGCTGATCAGCGCGATCAGACGTTTGGAGGAGCGCAGCGGCCGATAGGCGACCCGCTCGATGGTCCAGCCGAAGCTGCTGGTCACCAGCATCGCCAGCGCGAAGGCGCAGAACAGCATCAGTGGAATATTGCTAATGCCCATCATCGACAGGGCGGTCACGGCGATAAAGGTGGCATAGGTGCCGATCATGTAGATCTCGCCGTGGGCAAAGTTGATCATGCCGATGATGCCGTACACCATGGTGTAGCCGATGGCGATCAGGGCATAGGTACTGCCGATGGTCAGGCCATTGAGCAGCTGCTGAATAAAGTAGAGGGAAGCTTCAGACATACAGACCTCGAACCCGGGAAACAAAACGCCCTCGACAGCGGTGGCTACGAGGGCGTCCTAATCCCGAGTGTCCTGATTACACTGCAGCCGGGATTATTGGCTCAGTTGAGTGGAGGTGCCGTTGGCATGCCAACGGAAGACACCAAAGTCAAAGCCGGTCAGGTCACCCTTCTGGTCCCAGGCCAGCTCGCCCATAACAGTATTTACCGGGTTGGCGCGCATGTAGGCGGCCACTTCGCTGCCATCGCTGGCACCGTTTTCGATCGCGGTTGCGATGCTTTGTACCGCGGCATAGGCCGTCCAGACGAACGGGCCGGAAGCATCCTGCTGCTTGGCGGTGATGTGATCGACCACCGGCTTGTTGGCCGGGTTCAGATCGTATTTCTTCGGCAGGGTCACCAGCAGACCTTCGGAAGCTTCGCCGGCGTTCGCGGAGAGGTCCTTGTTACCCACGCCTTCCGGGCCCATGAAGCCCGCTTTCAGGCCCTTCTCGGCGGATTGACGCAGGATCAGCGCCAGTTCCGGGTGGTAGCCGCCGTAGTAGACGAAGTCGACGTTTTCTTTCTGCAGCTTGGCAATCAGCGCGGAGAAGTCGGTATCGCCGGCGGTAATGGCTTCGAACAGCACCACGTTGACGCCGTTGTCCTGCAGCATGTCACGCACGGTGGAGGCGATACCTTCGCCGTACTGCTGCTTGTCGTGAATTACGGCAACACGCTGGGGCTTGACCTCGTTAATGATGTAGCGCGCCGCAGTCGGACCCTGGTCGCTGTCCAGACCGATGGTACGGAAGACCAGCTCGTAGCCGCGGTCGGTAATGGCCGGGCTGGTGGAGGCGGCGGTAATCATCAGGATGCCTTCATCTTCGTAGACATCGGAGGCCGGCTGGGTGGAGCTTGAGCACAGGTGGCCCACTACATAGCTGATGCCATCGTTGACGATCTTGTTGGCGACTGCGACGGCCTGTTTCGGGTCGCAGGCGTCATCGTAGATCACGCCTTCAAGTTGCTTGCCGGCAACGCCGCCTTCAGCGTTGATCATCTCGATCGCGGCCTGGGCGCCGATAAACTGCATGTCGCCGTACTGGGCCACTTTCCCGGTAACCGGGCCGGCCAGAGCGATCTTGATCGTATCTTCTGCCTGGGCAACCGCGGCGCCGCTGCAGAGCGCAGCAGTGACCGCCAGACCCATCATTTTCTTGGTCAGTTTGTTCAGCATGATGGCAATATCTCTGTAATGTGCGGGTGATTTGTAAGCAAACGAACCCATTGAGCGGGCGTTAGTTTATGTAGTTTACCCTGAATTCCCAGTATCTTTACTAAATCTATGCGCGCGCTCCTGCGCTTCGTTTTGGCAGGCCCCTGTTGACCCTCCACTAGATAAGCACATATTTGTGCAATCGCTCGGGTAGCCCTTTTTTCGTGCCGTCCATACTCATTGAAAGGATGCGCACACAGGGGCAGCGATGCCGTATTCAGGACTGGAAACCATACTCTGGCCCTTGCTGGTGGCCACCCTGCTCGGGCTTCTGGTCGGCAGCGAGCGCGGCTGGCACGAGCGACGTCAGGCCGAGGGGCAGCGCCCCGCAGGAATTCGTACCTTCGCGCTGGTCGGTCTGCTCGGCGGTGTGCTGGGCGTCTGTACGCAGGCGTTGCCGCTGGTCTGGGCGCTCCTGATCGCCACGCTGGTGTTTCTGGCTCTGGCGGCCTTCTTTCTGCTGGGCTACTGGCTCTCGGCCCGTGCCGATCATGATCATGGCCTGACTACCGAGATGGCGGCCCTGCTGACCTACTGGCTGGGTCTGCTGGCCGGACAGGGGGCGTTGCTGCCGGCCGCGATGGCGGCGGTGATCGTGACCCTGATACTGCATCTGAAACAGCGGCTGCACCGTTATCTGGCCGCACTGCAGGCCCGTGAGCTGCTCGGTACGCTGCAGTTGCTGCTGATTGCGGTAGTGGTCTTGCCCCTGCTGCCGGACCAGGGCTTCGGACCCTGGGCCGTGCTCAATCCACGTCAGATCGGCTGGCTGGTGGTGCTGATGGCGGGGCTTTCCTGGGCGGCCTATTTTGCCATGCGTCTGGTGGGTACCCGTCGTGGCGTACTGCTGACCAGCCTGCTGGGCGGTCTGTTTTCGTCGACTGCACTGACCCTGAGTCTGGCGCGCTGGCGCAGTGCCGGGGTGCCGTCCCGGTTGCTGGCCACCGGCATTCTGACCGCCTCGGGGATGATGTTTCTGCGTCTGCTGATCGTGATTGCATTGCTCGGGCCCGAACTGCTGCCTGCGTTATGGCTACCGCTGCTGGCCGCCGGCGGACTGCTGCTGGCGATGGCACTGGTTTATGGCCATGGGGCAGCGCCGGCTTCAGCGCCTCAGGTGATGCTGAAAAACCCGTTCCAGCTCTGGCCGGCGCTGCAGTTCGCAGGGCTGCTGACCCTGATTCTGCTGGGCTCGGAAGCCCTACAGCACTGGTTGGGTACGGTGGGCCTGTATCTGCTGTCCTTTCTGGCCGGACTCAGTGATGTGGATGCCCTGACCCTGTCGATGCTCGAGCGTACGCCCGAGCGGCTGACGCTTGCGCTGGCGGCGGCCTGCATCGCGCTGGCGGCAGTGACCAACACCCTGGTGAAGGGCGTCCTGGCGGGCTGGATCGGCGGGCGTCAGCTGGGCGCGCTGGTGCTCTGGCCGATGTTTGCCAGTGCGTTACTGCTCGGGCTTTTGTTGCTGTGAATCCGGTCGTGCCAGCCAGAAGCGGCGCTCGTCGGCACTGAAGCGTTCGATCGCATAGCGCAGGCTGGTGCGCGGCAGGCGATCCCGATGCCGCTGCAGGAAGGTTTCCAGAGCGCTGCGCTGCTGTTTGCCGACCTCGCGCAGCAGCCAGCCCAGCGCCTTGTGGATCAGATCATGACGGTCGTCAAGGAGGCGCTCGGCCTGCTCCAGACAGAAGCGGATCTCGCCCTGGCGTACCGGATAGAGACAGCTGACCAGGGCGATACGCCGTTCCCATAAATTGTTGCTGTGGGTCAGTTGGCATAGCTCGGTAGCAAAGCTCGGTACACGCATCAGCTCGCGGCCAAACAGCTGCGGGGCCGCGGTATCGACCAGATTCCAGTTGTTCATGGCCCGGCGCTCGGCCCAGGCGAGCTGCAGGGTCGACTCCGGCTCTTGGCGGTAGCGGCGACACAGATGCAGCCAGGCCAGCATGCGCGCCTCGTTTTCCGGGCGCTGCAGCAGTGCGTTCAGGGATGCGTCGTCGAGTGCGGGCAGGGTGCGTTCGAGCGCGCGCAGTCGGGGCATGGCGACGCCGAGAAAGCGATCGTGGGCGGCATACTGGCCGGGGGCGGTCTTGAACCAGCGCAGAATCCGCTGACGATAGACGGGGTCGGCTTCCTGATGCAGGGCCTGCAGGCAGTGGCTGAGCTCGGTCATGATTTCTACCCGGGAATACTGGTTTCCTGGATGCTAACTCTTATGATAGGGCGAGATAAATCCGGAGGTAGACGTGGCGGAGCAAAGCTCGTTTGATGTGATTCTGGTCGGCGGCGGCATGGTCGGGGCCACGCTGGCATTGGCGCTGGCCCGTGCGGGGATGCAGGTGGCGGTGGTCGAACAGCATGCGCCGGCGCCCTTCGAGGCAGCCAGTGCGCCCGATCTTCGGGTGTCGGCCCTGAGCGAGGCGAGCCAGCGTATTCTGCGCCATCTGGGTGTCTGGCCGCAGATCGCGGCGATGCGTCAGTGTCCCTATCGGCAGATGGCGGTGTGGGAGCGTTTGCAGTGGCCGGGGCAGGCTGATGCCAGCCTGAGCCGCTTTAACCGCACCCTGTTCGATGCCGAACAGGCCGGTCTGGAACAGCTGGGCACGATCGTGGAAAACCGGCTGGTGCAGCTGGCGCTGTGGCAGGCCTTTGCCGAGGTCGATACGCTGCAGCTCTTCTGTCCGGCGCAGATCCGCTCGCTCAGCTGGGACAAGGACCATAACGCCGAGGTCGCGCTGGCCGATGGCCGGCAGCTTGCTGCTCCGCTGCTGATCGGCGCCGACGGTGCCCGTTCGCAGGTGCGTGACGCCGCAGGACTCGGTCTTGAGACAGCTCCCTATCCACAGCATGCGCTGGTGGCCACGGTCGCGATTGCCGGTGGCCAGCAGGACATTACCTGGCAGGCCTTTACCCCGACCGGCCCCGAGGCCTTTCTGCCCCTAGCCGATTGCGCCGGGAAAAGCTGGGCATCACTGGTCTGGTACCACCGTCCCGAGGAGGTCGAACGGCTGATGGCGCTCGATGATGCGGCGTTTCTGGCCGCGCTGGAGCAGCGCTTTCCGTTCGAGCTGCCGGCGATTCTGGCGCTGCACGAGCGCGGCAGTTTTCCGCTGGTGCGCCGTCATGCCGCGCATTACACCGCGCCCGGCGTGGCGCTGGTCGGGGATGCGGCGCACACCATTCATCCGTTAGCGGGTCAGGGGGTCAATCTTGGCTTCAAGGATGCCGCCTGGCTGGCCGAGATTCTGGTGGATGCCTGGCGGGCCGGTGAACGCTGGGGGGCGGCCGATGTCCTCAAGCGTTATGAGGCGCGGCGGATGCCGGAAAATCGGCGCATGCAGCGCTTGATGGACCTCTTCTGTTACAGCTTCGGCAACGATCTGCTGCCGCTGAAGATCCTGCGCAATATCGGTCTTGGGGTGGCGGGGCAGCTGACCGCAGTCCACCGGCCGGTGCTCAGCTATGCGCTGGGGCTGGCCGGCCCGCAGCCCCGGCTGGTGATGGGCTTGCCGCTGTAGAGGATGCGATAAAAAACGGGCCCTGTGGCCCGTTTTTTATCGTCTGGCTGAGCATTTAGTTGCTCGGCCGCGGGGCAAACGCGAACACATCGCTGTGCACGTTTTCTTCCTTGAAGCCGGCTTCGACCAGTTTGTCGAGGGTGGCGTAGACCATTGCCGGCGAGCCGCAGATATAGATATGGGCATCGTCCGGCAGGTTGGCCTTGTCGGCCACGATCGCTTCAAACAGCAGCCCGCAGCGGCCCTGCCAGCCGGCCACTTCGCAGACATCGCTGACCACCGGGTGGTAGTTGAGGCCATAGCGTTCGGCCCAGTAGCGGGGCAGGTCGGGCATATACAGATCCTGCGGTTCGCGTACGCCCCAGTAGAGGTGCAGCGGATGCGGATGCTGGTGGTCGAGACAATCCTCGATCATCGATTTCATCTGCGCAAAGCCGGAACTGGCGGCCACGAAAATCAGCGGTGCATCGGGACGCTGGCCGAGGTGACAGTCGCCCTTGGGCAGCACCACCTCAACGCTGGCGTTGGATTCGAGGAAGTTGACGATCGCTTCGGCGCGCGCGCTGCCGGCAAAGATATGCAGCTCCACTTCGGGGCTGCAGGGGGCCGAGGCGATGGAGAAGGCGCAGGCCTTGGTGGTGCCGTCGTCCTGCGGAATCATCAGTTCCAGGTACTGGCCGGCGTTGAAGTCCGGTTTGACGCCGGCCGGCGCCTCGAGCAGAACCTTGTAGATGGTGCTCCTGAGGGGGGTTACCTGTTTGACCGTGTAGGGTTGGCTGCTCACTGTCGCGCCTCCTGGTTGGAAATACGAATGCACTTGGGTGGGATGCAAGCGGGCGCCCGGTTACCTTGAACCTAGGCAAAAATTCCCAGCTCGTCCCAGATCTCGTCGACCCGCTGCTTGACGGTGTCGCTCATATGGATCGCCTTGCCCCACTCGCGCGTGGTCTCTCCGGCCCATTTGTTGGTGGCATCCAGGCCCATCTTGGAGCC
>CAYWUD010000128.1:0-6501 GCA_964461355.1 uncultured Pseudomonadales bacterium
GTTCGGCACCACCTTCTGGCCCCAGGACTTTTTCCTGCTGTCGCTGCTGCTGATCATCTGCGCGTTTGGCCTGTTTTTCGTCACCAACCTTGCCGGCCGCATCTGGTGCGGATACGCCTGCCCCCAGAGTGTCTTTACCTGGGTCTTTCTATGGCTGGAAAAAATCACCGAAGGCGATCGTCGCCAACGCATCCGTCTCGACAAGGCACCGCTCAGCGGCAGCAAACTGGCACGCAAGCTGACCAAACACCTGCTCTGGCTGCTGCTGGCACTGGCTACCGGACTGACCTTTGTCGGCTATTTCACGCCGATTCGTGAACTGCTGCCGGCGCTCTGGTCGCTGGACATCGGCGGCTGGGCCCTGTTCTGGGTCGCTTTTTTCACCCTCGCCACCTACGGCAATGCCGGCTGGATGCGTGAACAGGTGTGCATCTACATGTGCCCCTATGCCCGCTTTCAAAGCGTCATGTTCGACGACGATACGCTGGTGGTCGCCTACGACACCGCGCGCGGCGAACCCCGCGGCCCGCGGAAAAAGAGCGAACAGGAACAGCAGGCCCAGGGCGACTGTATTGACTGCCACTGGTGTGTCCAGGTCTGCCCGACCGGTATCGATATTCGTGACGGTCTGCAATACGAGTGCATTGGCTGCGCCGCCTGTATCGATGCCTGCGACAAGGTCATGGACCAGATCGAGCGGCCGCGCGGTCTGATCCGCTATACCACCGACAGTCAGCTGGCAGGTCGCCCCAGCCGGATTCTGCGTCCTCGTCTGATCGGCTATTTTGCCGCCCTGGTGGTGATGCTGGTGCTGGTAGCCATACAACTGGTACAGCGCGTCCCCCTCAGCCTTGAAGTGCTGCGTGACCGCAGCGCCCTGTACAGTCAGAGCAGTGACGGTCTGATCGAGAACGTCTACACGCTGAAGGTTGCCAACATGACGGGCGCCCCGCAGCGTTATCGCCTCGACGTAACCGGTGTTGCAGGCCTGCAATGGCGCGGCGCCCGTACCCTCGAAGTCGAGGCCGGAGCTGTTGCGGCTCTCCCGATCCGCCTCGCAGTTGCCCCCGAACAGGCCCCGCGCCTGAGCCAGGCCATCTACTTCGAACTGCAGAGTGAAGCGACACCCGAGCTCAAGGTCCGTACTGAAAGCCGTTTCATCGGTCCGAACACCTAATTGGAGTCAGTCATGTCAACACAAGCGCCCTCACCCTGGTATCGGGAGCCCTGGACCTGGTTTCTGCTCGGCATTCTGGCGTTTTCGATCGGTGCCGGCCTGTTTCTTGCCGTGGTCGCCACCCGCGGCGCAGACAGTCTGGTGCAGGACAACTATTACAAGGATGGTCTGGCCATCAACCAGAACCTGTCCCGCGACCGCCGCGCACGAAGCCTGGAGCTGGCCGCCGAAGTGCAGATCGACCCTGTCATCGGCGAGCTGCGCCTGAGCCTCTCCGGCCAGCTGCAGCAACAGCCCGAGCAGCTGCTGCTGCGTCTGCTCTCGCCCACGCGCGCCCATCATGATCTGGAGCTGGTCCTTCAACGCACGCCGGCCAACGACTATCTCGGCCAGCTCCCCGAAGCACTGCAGGGCCGGCGTTATGTCCAGCTCGAAACACTCGACCGCCCGGACACCCTGACCGAGCTCAACGGCCGCGATCAGCTACCGGGCTGGCGCATCTCGACCCAACTGGTGTTTGATCAACGGGTACGCTACCACCTGGAGCCGGCGCTCGACTGATGAACACCCCTGCCGTTGACTACTGCTTTCACTGCCAACTGCCGATCGAAGGGAAACCGCAGTTTTTCACCCTGATCGACGGGCAACGCCGGTCGATGTGCTGCCCCGGCTGCCAGGCCGTAGCCGCAGCGATCGAAGCCGGCGGGCTGGGCAGTTATTACCAGTTCCGCACTGAAGCCGCGCCTCAGGCCGAAGCGCTCGATAACGAAACCGCCGCCGAGCTGGCCCTGTATGACCTGCCCGAACTGCAACGCGACTTTGTTACGCCCTGCACCGACACAGATGGCAACGCACTGCTGCAGGCCAGCCTGCTGCTCGAAGGGCTGACCTGTGCCGCCTGTGCGTGGCTGGTGGAACAGCATCTGGACGCTCAGCCCGGGGTCACATTTGTCAGCGTCAACCTGAGTCGACATAACCTGCAGCTGCGCTGGGATCCGGCCAGGGCACCCCTGTCTCAGCTGCTCGGCGGGCTGGCCCGCATCGGTTACCGGGCCACACCCTTCCACCCGGACCGTCAGGCCCTGCTGGCCGAGCGCGAACAGAAACAGGCAATTCGACGGCTGGCGCTGGCCGGTATCGGCATGATGCAGGTGATGATGTATGCCATCGCACTGTATGCCGGCGCCTTTCAGGGCATGGAGCCGCTGTACCGTGACCTGCTGCGCTGGGTCAGCCTGCTGGTAGCCACGCCGGTGGTGTTCTATGCCGCCGCGCCTTTTTTCCGTACGGCCTGGCGCGATCTTGGCAACCGGCACCTGAGCATGGATGTGCCGGTCTCACTGGCCATCGGGGGCGCCTACGCAGCCAGCATCTGGGCCACGCTCAGCGGATCGGGCGAAGTCTATTTCGACTCGGTCAGCATGTTTACCTTCCTGTTGCTGCTCGGACGCTTTCTCGAGATGCGTACACGCCATCGCCGTGGCTTCTCCGGCGACCGCCTGCGCTCGCTGCTGCCGGCCAGCGCCGAAAAATGGCATCAGCAGCAGTTTGTCCGCGTGCCGCTGGCTACGGTGGCAGTTGGCGATCGCCTGCGCGTGCGCCCCGGTCATACCATCCCGGCCGATGGGCGTATCCTCAAGGGCACCAGCTGTGTCGACGAATCGGCCCTGACCGGCGAGTATCTGCCGGTCGCCAAGGCGGTTGGCGATCGGGTTATCGGCGGCAGTCTCAACAGCGAACAGGCACTCGAGATCGAAGTCGAACAGGTCGGCCATCAGGGGCGCCTGGCCGGCATCGTGCACCTGCTCGAACGCGCTCAGGCCGACAAACCCGAGGTGGCCCGGATCGCCGATCGTGTCGCCAGCGGTTTCGTGGCTGCAGTGCTGCTGATTGCCGCAGCAGTCTTTGTGTACTGGTACCAGCATCAGCCTGATCACGCATTCTGGATTACCCTGTCGGTGCTTGTGGTGACCTGCCCCTGCGCGCTGTCACTGGCAACCCCGACAGCGCTGACCACCGCAACCGGCTTCTTGCATGAACGCGGCCTGCTGATTACCCGCGGCCATGTACTCGAAGGGCTCGACCAGGTGACCCGGGTCATTTTCGACAAGACCGGTACCCTGACCCAGGGCGCCCTGCAGCTGCAGCAGATTCGTCCTCTGGCCGAACTCGATACCGAAGAGCTGCTGGCCCTGGCAGCGGGGCTCGAACAGTACTCCGAACACCCGATTGCCCGTGCCTTTCCCGATAGCGACCGCAGTTTTACCGAGGTCCACAACCACCTTGGCGAGGGCCTCAGCGGTTGCTATCAGGGCGTACGGTACCGGATCGGCAAGCCTGCTTTCGCCTGCACCGATGCGCCCGAGCCGCCCACCGCCGGCCAGTGGCTGCTGCTGAGCGCTGCCGACCGCCCTCTGGGCTGGTTCGAACTCAGCGATGCCCTGCGTCCCGACGCCGCCACTGCCGTCAAGGCACTGCAGAATCAGGGCCTGCAGGTCGAGCTTCTCAGCGGCGACCGCGCTGCGGTCGTTGCCACGACGGCGGCCACGCTCGGTATCGACGCCTACCACGCCGGCGTCAGCCCCGAAGGCAAGCTGGCCGTTCTCAAGGCACTGCAGGAACGCGGCGAAAAACTGCTGATGGTCGGCGACGGCATCAACGACCTGCCGGTTCTGGCCCAGGCTGATATTTCCGTGGCCATGGGCTGCGCGACCGATCTGGCCAAGACCTCGGCCGATGCGGTGCTGCTCTCGGGTCATCTGGAGCGCCTCGCTGAAGCCATTGAACTGGCTCGTCGTACCCGCAGCATCATCCGCCAGAATATCGCCTGGGCCCTGGGCTACAATCTGCTGGCCCTGCCTCTGGCAGCCGCCGGCCTGATCCCCCAGTCAACGTCCACGTCTGCCGAGTAGCCCACCATGGAAGTCATCCTGATCCTGATTCCGATCGCGCTGATCTTTGTCGGCATCGCACTGTGGCTGTTTTTCTGGGCCGTCGACAATGGCCAGTTCGATGATCTGGACAGTCCGGCGCACCGCATCCTGTTTGACGATGACCGCCCGCATCGGCCGACGGAGCCATCGCAGGAAGAGTCCGCCGCAGGCTCAGCGCAGGACACCGATCATCATGCATGATGTTATCGCCGCGCTCCTGTTGGGCCTGCTCGGCAGTGCCCACTGCTTTGGCATGTGTGGCGGCATTATGGGGGCTCTGGCAATGGCGCTGCCGCCTTCGCGCCGCACCCCAAGAACCGTGCTGCCGCTGCTGCTGGCCTACAACAGCGGACGCCTGCTCAGTTACGCTCTGGCAGGCCTGCTACTGGGCCTTGCGGGCAACGTGCTGTACCAGCACCCACTGCTGCTGCAGGGACTGAGGGTTCTGGCTGCGCTGCTGCTGATCGCGATGGGGCTCTACCTTGGCGGCTGGTGGCAGGGGCTTACCTATCTTGAGCGCGCAGGCGGCCGTCTCTGGCGCTACCTGCAGCCTCTGGCCAACCGCTTCCTGCCGGTCCGCTCCGCCGGCCAGGCCCTGCTTCTGGGCACGCTCTGGGGCTGGCTGCCGTGCGGCCTGGTCTACAGCAGCCTGCTCTGGGCCGCGGGCCAGGGAAACGCCCTGCACAGTGCGGGTCTGATGCTGCTGTTCGGCCTCGGTACACTACCGGCCCTGCTGCTGACAGGCCTGGCCGCCGACCAGCTGCGGCGCTGGGTGCAAAACCGCTGGACCCGCCGGCTGGCTGGCGCGCTGGTCATGCTGTTCGGCCTCTGGTCCATTCCCGGTGCGCATCAGGTCTGGCTGATGCAGCAGCTCACGCCCGGCACGGACACTGCGCCGGCACATCATCAGGGACACGCTTGAACACCCCTCCGTATTGACCGCAATAGCAAAACGCCCTTGATAGAGGTCAAGGTGAATATGCTATTGACAGCCTATGCTTTTGCCCTTTCGTACATCAAAGTAGCTACAGGTAAGGGTCTAGTATTATGCAACGCGAGCTGATCTGGGATGCTGAACTGATCCAGCGCTATAACCGCCAGGGCCCGCGCTATACCTCTTACCCGACTGCGGTCGAATTCACACCCGATATCAGCCAGCAGGACTACATCGATGCACTGAGCCAGAGTGCAGCCGCAGCTCGCCCTCTGTCGCTGTACCTGCATATCCCCTTCTGCGCCCATGTCTGCTACTACTGCGGCTGCAACAAGATCGTGACCAAGCACCGTTCCGAGGCGCACCCGTACCTCGAACGCCTGCACCGCGAAATCGAGATGCAAAGCGCCCTGACCTCCAGCACCCAGGAAGTCGAACAGCTGCACTGGGGCGGCGGCACCCCGACCTTTCTGAACAACGCGGAAATGTCGCGGCTGATGGAGAAAATCCACAAGCATTTCACTCTGATCGGTGACAACCAGGCCGACTATTCGATCGAGATCGACCCCCGTGAAGCCGACTGGGCGGTGATGGGCCGCCTGCGTGATCTTGGCTTCAACCGGGTCAGTATCGGTGTACAGGACTTTGATCCGAAGGTGCAGGCCGCGGTCAACCGGGTACAGAGCAAGGCGCAGACCCTTTCGGTCATTGAAGCGGCGCGTGCGCTGAGTTTTCGCTCCATCAACCTCGATCTGATCTATGGCCTGCCGCACCAGAGCGTTGCGAGTTTCATGCAGACGCTCGATCAGGTAATCGCAATCCGACCCGACCGCCTGTCGGTATTCAACTACGCGCATCTCCCGGAACGCTTCAAGCCCCAGCGACGCATCAACGAAGCCGACCTGCCCAGCCCGCAGGAGAAACTGCAGATTCTCGAACAGAGCATCATGCGTCTGCTCGATGCCGGCTATGTCTATATCGGCATGGATCATTTTGCCCTGCCCGACGACAGTCTGGCGCGCGCCCAGGAAGAGGGTGAGCTGCACCGTAACTTCCAGGGCTATACCACCCACGGGCACTGCGATCTGATCGGCATGGGCGTCTCTTCGATCGGTCAGATCGGTGACCTGTACGCGCAGAACAGCCCCGATATCGCCCTGTACCAGCAGGCGATTGACCAGAACCAGTTCGCTATCCGCCGGGGCCTTAAGGTTTCACAGGATGACCGTATCCGCCGCAGCGTAATTACCGAGCTGATTTGCCACTTCGATCTGGATTTTTCTAAGATCGAAATGTTATATCAAATTAATTTTAATGCTTATTTCGAACAAGAAATTGAAGCACTCGTGCCTTTTTTCACGGATAAATTGATCCAGCGCAACGACCGCGGATTCTCCGTAACCCCCCGTGGCCGCTTGCTTATTCGCAACATCTGCATGGTCTTCGACCGGTACCTG
>CAYWUD010000129.1:0-6472 GCA_964461355.1 uncultured Pseudomonadales bacterium
TTGCACGACAGCCTGGATAGCCGCTGCAGCCGAGAAACGCCCCTCGGGGCCCCTGGCGGCGCACCATCGGTTTACCGCAGGCACGGCACAGCCCCTGATCCTGCGTACCGGCGTGCACCGCTTTGCGCGAAGGACGCGTCCCTCGGTTGCCACTCGATCCTGCGCGCTTGCGACCGCGCCCGCGGCGTGCCGATCCGGCCCCCTGTCCTCGAAGCCCAGCCAGCGATGCGCTCCCGTCATGTCGCGCCTGTTCGATCAGACCACCGAGTTCCTGCTCCAGACGTGCCATAAAGCCGTCGTACTGCTCGCCCCCTTCGGCAATCCGCTCCAGCGCGGCTTCCCAGCGGGCGGTCATATCCGCGCGTGTCACCGGTTCTGGCAATGCGGCAATGAGCTGACCGCCGGCATCGGTCGCGTGAATGGCACGGCCCTCGCGGTACAACAGCTGACGTTTGAGCAGCGTCTCGATAATCGATGCCCGCGTTGCCTCGGTCCCCAGCCCGTCGGTTTCACGCAACACGCGGCGGATTTCAGGATCTTCGACAAAGCGCGCAATGCCGGTCATCGCCGCAATCAGACTGGCATCGGTAAACGCCTCAGGCGGCGTGGTTGCCTTGTCCTGAATGTGAGTAGCGACACAGTCGACCGTCTGCCCTTCGACCAGTGGCGGTAACAGCGACTCAGCCTCTTCTCCGGCATCTCCAGAGGGCGCTTTAAACAGCTGGCGCCAGCCCGGTTGCAACGGTGTGCGTGCCCGGGTACGAAACAGGCCACCTTCGATGCGCACGGCAACATCCGTGCGGCTGTAACGATACTCGGGGTAGAACTGAGCCAGATACTGGCGGGCAATCAGCTGGTACAGTCGCTGCTCATCCGCGCTCAGGCGCCCGGGCTGCACACAGCGGCTGGTCGGAATCAGCGCATGGTGGGCGGTCACCTTACGGTCATCGAAAGCGCGTGAACGAAGCGACCAGTCGGCACCGGCAACCGCTTGCGCGAGCTCGGGACTGCAGGCCGCTACCGCCTGCCCGACAGCTCGGCCTTCGGCGCCATGATCACGCGGAAGATAACGACAATCCGAGCGCGGATAAGTGATCAGCTGATGACGTTCATACAGCGACTGCGCCAGTTCCAGCACCTTCGCCGCCGAGAAGCGATAACGCTTCCCGGCAGCCACCTGCAGCGCCGACAGCGAAAAGGGCAAAGGCGCCGGCTCGGCTTTGTGCGCCTGCTTGAGCTGTTCCACGACTCCGCGTTGCCCCATGATGCGCGCAGTAACGTGCTCGCATAGCGGTCGATGCAACACCCGACCTTCATCATCCTGCCATTTGCGGCAGGACTCGCTGGGCTCCCAGCGCACCCGAAAAAGCTCTTTATCCGCCGTACAGACTTCGGCATCAAGCTGAAAAAAGGCGCGCGGCACAAACTCCGCGATCTCACGGTCACGGCGTACCACCAGCCCCAGCAACGGGGTCTGCACACGCCCGACCGAGAGCACACCGTTGTAGCCCTGCTGCTGCCCCAGCAGGGTCCAGGCCCGCGTCATGTTGATGCCATACAGCCAATCAGCATGGGATCTGGCCAGTGCACTTTGCGACAGATTATAAAAAGCGCTGTTCGGTTGCTGTCGGGCCAGCGCCTTGCGAATGGCGCCCGGGTTAAGGTCATTGATCAGCAACCGTTGTACCTGATCCCGCCGTGCCCTGGACAGGCGCAGATGCGTAAACAGTTCATCGACCAGTAACTGCCCTTCGCGATCCGGGTCACCGGCGTGAATGATCTGCTCGGCATCCTTGAGCAGCTCACGAACGACCCGCAGCTGCTCTGCAGCACCCCTGCGCGCGCGCAGCTTCCACTGCCGGGGCACCAGCGGAAGCGGCTCCAGCGCCCAGCGCGCCCAGGCCGGGTCGTAGGCATCGGGTTCGGCCAGCTCAAGCAGGTGCCCCACACACCAGGTAACCCGCGCAACCCCGCATTCCAGATACCCCTTGCGCTTTATACAGTGCCCGTCCAGCGCTTCGGCAATGGCCCGGGCCAGAGCCGGTTTTTCTGCAATAAAAAGGGGCATGAATCTCATCTTGGGGCAGCAATACTATGTAAAAGCACGTATTATAGGCCGCGTTCAGCAGGCTGTTCAGCAGAACATCGGTTACAGCAAACTGCATCACTGACTGGAAGGAGATCCGGGGTGAACCAGGATCCGGGCAGTATTGTAGGCCTGCTCTATTTCGGGAAATGAAACAAAACAACTCTACAAAAGATCCGCAGGAGTGAAGTGCCCATGAAACGGCTGATGATAATGCTACTGGCACTGGTAGCCAGCAGCGCGTCCTTTGCCAGTGATATTCCCAGCGACTACAAGCTGGTACTGCTCTGTGACTCCTACCCGCCCTACAGTATGACGATCGACGATCGTAACTTCGGTCGCGGGGAAGACCTTGACGGCATCACCGTCGAAATTATCCGCGGCATGATGGAACGCACCGGCATTGACCACAGCATTACTCTGCGTTTCCCTTACAGCCGCCTGCTCGAATACGCCAAGCGCAAGCACAACGCCGGCGTCTTTACCGTGAACCGTTCGTCCCAGAACGAGAACGACTACAAGTGGATCGGTCCGGTTACCACCCAGCCCTGGATGCTGTTTGCCAGCAACAAGAGCAACGTCACCATCAAGAATCTCGATGACGCCAAAGGCCTGAAGATCGTAGCCCAGAAAGGCCAACCGATCATCGCTCGCCTGCGCGCCAAGGGTCTGACCGTTGAAGAAGCGATCAGTCCGCTTGCTGCGGCCAAACGGGTCGACGAGGGGGAAGCCGATCTGTGGATCATGAGTGAACTGCCGGCACGCTATACCGCACAGCAGGAAGGTATTGAGCTGCGCGCAGTCTACACCGTCGAACACGACGAAAACTGGATTGCCGTAAACCCGCAGGTACCTGATGCTGTGGTTCGTGCACTGCAGAATGCACTGGATGACATGAAGCGCGATGGCACCATCGAGCAGATTCGAAGCCAGTATCTCTGATACCGACGCCCATAAAAAAAGCCCCCGATCGGGGGCTTTTTTTATGGCTGCACTCTTGCGCAATACAACCAGAGTGGCACAAGGGCCAAGACTTCCGTTAACCGCAGAGTGAATGCGATCCCATTCAGGCATGCACAATCAAAAGGGGTAGAGGCCTGATCTGCATTTGCCTTGAGCCTTTCCCATGTATCGCCGAACACAGCTAAAACCGTCACTTCCGAAGGGCTAGTTGGCTGAGCGCAGATGGCGCATTTCGTCTTCTGCAGCATCGAAATCAAGGTTTTCAATCAGCTCGACCAGCCGGGCCAGACGCTGGCGTTCGGCGCCGCCGAGACCGAGCAGAGGCTTGAGATCATCCAGTACTTCGGAGTCTCCCATCGCCAGCTTGGCCTCGATACGCGCCAGCAACGGCTCGAGCTCGGCACAGGCATCGGCTTCGTTCTGTTCCTGCAGCGCACCTTCCTCCGCTTCCAGCACAGCCACTTCGCGGCAGAAGGCCGTCCAGGCTTCATCGAACTCTGCTTCCCACTCTGCTGTCAGCGCTTCATCCTCCAAAAGCCGCGCCTCACCGACCCGCGCCAGGTCCGCAAGCTGCTCGGCACCGATATTGCCCGCAGCGCCCTTGAGCCCATGCAGCAGCGCCTTCAGCGCCGCCCAGTCGCGGCTCTCGAGCAATAGCCCTACCTGCTCTTCAAGCCCCTGATAACTCAGCGCAAACTGGCTCAGCAGCTTGCGCGCCATCTGTGCGCTGATACCCGGCATCTGCTGCAGATGGCCCTGATCAAGCACCGGCAGATGCGGTCTTGCAGCCACTCGAGCGGGCTCCTGCAGCTTTGGACGCATCATTTCGGGCTGCTCGTGCTGAGCCTCTGACACGCCTTCTGCCTGCGGCAGCCACTGATTGAGGACCCGAAGCAGTTCGGCCGGGACCACGGGTTTACCCAGATGATCATTCATACCGGCATTGAGGCAGGCCTGACGATCGGCGGCCATGACACTGGCGGTCATGGCAATCACCGGAAGGTCGGTAAGTCCGGGCATGGTGCGCAATCTTCGCGTGGTTTCCAGACCGTCCATCTCCGGCATCTGCATATCCATCAGGACCAGATCAAACTGCTGGTCGCGCAGCGCCTGCAGCGCCAGAATCCCGTTACCGGCGATACAGACCGTGGCGCCGTAGGCGCGCAGCAGTTCGGCCACAACCTGCTGGTTGATCAGGTTGTCTTCCACCAGAAGCAGGCGCCGCCCCTCAAGATAAGCGCCCTGCTGCTGCAGTGGACTGTGCTTGCGCTCAAGCTGCTCGGGATCTGCCAGCGGCAGGGGCAGATCAAAATAGAAGCGGGTGCCGAAATCCTTTTTCGACTCGACCGCAATGGTGCCCCCCATCAGTCCCACCAGGCGCTGGCTGATCGCCAGCCCCAGCCCGGAACCGCCAAAGCGGCGGCTGGTAGAGCTGTCTTCCTGCGCAAAAGCATCAAAAAGCTCGGGCAGGAACGCTTCGTCGATGCCGATCCCGGTATCCTGCACCTCGAAACGACACAGCGCCTGACCATCCTGCTCTCGGATCAGGCGAATACGCATCAGAATCTCGCCATCGGCCGTGAACTTGATCGCGTTGGAGCCAAGGTTCATCAGCACCTGCTTGAGCCGCAACGGATCCCCCATAAAACAGTCGGGCAGCGACGGATCAATATCCGTGCGCAGAGCCAGGGATTTGGCCACCGCGCGTCCCTCCAGCAGGCTGAACAGCTGCTTGACCTGTTCGCGCAGGCTGAACGGATGACGATCAAGTTCCAGGCGATCAGCCTCGATCCGCGAGAAATCGAGAATATCGTTGATAATCTCCAGCAGAAGATCGGAAGAGAGGGCAATCTTTTCTACATAATCGCGCTGCTTGCTGCTCAGGCTGGTGTGTCCCAGCAGGTGAGTAAGACCGATAATGCCGTTCATCGGGGTGCGGATTTCATGGCTCATGTTGGCCAGAAACTGGCTCTTGGCCAGGTTCGCAGCCTCGGCAGCTTCCTTCGCCTGCTGCAGGTCGCACTCGATCCGGCGCCGCTCCTCAACCTCCTGGCGCAGACGCCGGTTCCACACCAGAGACGCAATCAGAAACGCGATCAGCGCCAGTACGGCGGCAATCTGCTCGGCACTCGGACGCCAGCTGTCGCCCTGAAGATTGATCCACTGGCTCTTGATGCGGTTACGCTGCTCGGGCGTGATGGCGGCCAGTCCCTTGTCCATGATCGAGCGCAGCAAGGGGTAATCACGGCGAATACCAATGCTGAAATCAAAATGCCCGGCGGTGCGCGCGACCACCTGCAGATTCGTGATATTGCTGTTGCCGATCGCGGTACTGGCAATCGCCAGATTCATCACCACCGCATCGGCCTGCTTCAATGACACCAGCTGCAGCGCTTCGGCATGGTCGGCGGCAAATACCGGCTGGTAGCTGCCCAGCCGCTCGGCAAGATAGGATTCGGCAATATCGCCGGCTACCACAGCGATCGTCCGTCCATCCAGATCCTGTTCGCCCCGGATATTGAACGTGTCCTGGCGGGCGATGATCACCGCCGGCACCTCCAGAAAGGGCTCGGTAAAGTGCAGAAAACGCTCGCGTGTACCGCTCTGCTGAATGGCCGGCAACAGATCAGCCTGTCCGGTCTGCACCCGATTGAGGGCATCGTCCCAGCTTGAGCTCGACACGATCTGAAAACTCAGCCCGGTACTCTGTTCGATCAACGCCAGGTAATCGGCCATCATGCCCGAATATTCACCCTGCTTGTTGATAAACTCGATCGGCGCGTAATTGGGATCGACAGCCACCCGTACAATGGGGTGCTGTTCGATCCAGGCTCGCTCGGTGGCCGTCAACAGCATCTCGTCGCTGGGGTACCCGGTGTACCGCGCGCCATCCCAGCGCTGTTCCAGCCGCTTGAGCTCGGCCGCCGGCATGGTGCCCAGAATCCGATTGAATTCGGCTACAAGGTCGGCACGCTCGGCGCTGGCTACCGCGTACAGGGACTGGTGAAACAGGTCGCGACGTTCAAACTGGACCGGCTCGGCGTGGCTGAGCTGCTGTTCGGTCAGCAGGTAGTCCCCGATAAAGGCATCCAGGTCGCCCTGACCCAGAGCGCGGAACATCGCCTCGGGTGACTGAAAACGGTGCACCGTCGCCTGATCGAGATGCTCAAGCACGTAATCGAGCTGGCGCGAGTTTTCCAGCACCCCGACCACCGGTTCATTCATCTCGACGAGATTGCCCCGATGCAGGGCATCACGCCGGTAGTACACCTTGTTGTACTGGCTGTAGTACGGCCGACTGAACACCAGCTCCGAAGCTCCCGCCGGTCGCGGCAGCGCACCGGCCAGATCAACGCGTGCGGCAGCCAGCTCAGCCGGGATCTGATCGGCAGGAAGCGGTACCAGACGGATATCGCGCCCGGC
>CAYWUD010000130.1:0-6439 GCA_964461355.1 uncultured Pseudomonadales bacterium
ACCTACTTGCTGGATGAAGACCAGCAAATTCAAGAGACAAAAAAACACCCCGTGATTACTAACGGGGTGTTTTTTTATTTAACGCCAACGCATAAGCGTTGGCGAAAAACAATCAGCCTTCGTAACGCTGGAACACCAGACAGGCGTTGGTGCCGCCGAAGCCGAAGCTGTTGGACAGGATGCGGTTGAGCTGTACGTCCTGAGAGGTGCGTACGATGTTCAGCCCTTCGGCCGCTTCGTCCAGATCGTCGATGTTGGCGGAACCGGCGACAAAGCCGTTTTCCATCATCAGCAGGCAGTAGATCGCTTCCTGTACGCCGGCGGCGCCCAGAGAGTGACCGGACAGGCTCTTGGTGGAGCTGATCGCCGGGCAGTTGCCGCCGAACACTTCGCGAATCGCCTTCAGCTCGGCCACGTCACCGACCGGGGTGCTGGTGCCGTGGGTGTTGATGTAGTCGATGTCACCGTCAACGGTCGCCATCGCCTGCTGCATGCAGCGCACCGCGCCTTCACCGCTCGGGGCTACCATGTCGTAGCCGTCGGAGGTGGCACCGTAGCCCACGAGTTCGGCGTAGATCTTGGCGCCACGGGCCTTGGCGTGCTCGAGTTCCTCGATCACCAGCATGCCGCCGCCGCCGGCGATGACGAAGCCGTCACGGTTGGCGTCGTAGGCACGCGAAGCGGTTTCCGGCGTGTCGTTACGCTTGGTGGACAGCGCGCCCATGGCGTCGAACATCGCGGTCTGGGACCAGTGCTCCTCTTCACCGCCACCGGCGAAGATGATGTCCTGCTTGCCCAGCTGGATCAGTTCCATCGCGTTGCCGATGCAGTGCGAGCTGGTCGCACAGGCAGAGGTGATGGAGTAGTTCACGCCCTTGATCTTGAACGGGGTGGCCAGGCAGGCGGAGACGGTAGAACCCATGGTGCGCGGTACGCGGTACGGGCCCACACGCTTGACGCCTTTTTCACGCACGATATCGGCCGCTTCCACGATGTTGTTCGAAGAAGCGCCACCGGAGGCGGCGATCAGGCCGGTGCGCGGGTTGGAAACCTGCTCGTCGGTCAGACCGGCATCGGCAATCGCCTGCTGCAGGGAGATAAAGGCGTACGCGGCGGCATCACCCATAAAGCGCAGGGTCTTGCGGTCGATGTGGTCTTCGAAGTTGATGTCCACCTGACCGCAGATCTGGCTGCGGAAACCCATCTCTTTGTAGGTTTCGTTGAAACGGATGCCGGACTTGGCGTTTTTCAGGGAGTCGGCAACGGTGGCGGCATCGGTACCCAGACAAGAGGCGATACCCAGTCCTGTGACTACTACACGGCGCATAGGTTTTTCCTGATTAAACGAAATTAGAAACTGTCGGTAGAGGTAAACAGGCCGACGCGCAGGTTGCTGGCGGTGTAGATCTCACGCCCGTCCACGCTGACGGAACCGTCGGCAATACCCAGTACCAGAGAGCGAGCCATGACCCGCTTGATGTTGATGCGGTAGGTGACCTTTTTGGCGGTCGGCAGAATCTGGCCGGTGAACTTGACTTCACCACAGCCCAGAGCACGACCGCGACCGGGATGACCGGACCAGCCGAGGAAGAAACCGACCAGCTGCCACATGGCGTCGAGGCCCAGGCAGCCGGGCATCACCGGGTCGCCGGGGAAATGGCAGTCGAAGAACCACAGGTCCGGCGTAATATCGAGTTCGGCGACAATCTCGCCCTTGCCGTGGGCGCCACCGTCTTCGGTGATGCTGACAATACGGTCGAGCATCAGCATGTTCGGAGCGGGAAGCTGGGCATTGCCTGGGCCAAACATCTCCCCCTGGGAGCAGGCCAGCAGGTCTTCGCGGGTGTAACTGTTTTTCCTCGTCATGCTCATCGGTTCTAGTCCATTGGTCGGCCTGACTCAGCCGTCGGCGGAGTCGGCTGGCTTGGGGCATCGGTGCCACATAGGCCGGAAAATAAAGCCGGCGACCGGACTATATCACCCTGAAATAAAAGCACCTATGATCCAGAGGCATCGGTAACAAAACTCAAACAGAGTGTGACCGGGTCGCAGCACGATTGGCGCAATTGTCTGTTTGTTGACCGAATCTACCGACAATGACGACCCGATACTGACATCGTGGCCCTCTGTTTCGGGCGCTGGGCCACTAACCGGGGTTTTCGCGCGGCTTTCGTTACCGCCGCGCGTAGCGCTCGTTATACTACGCGGGTTATTCAGGCTTCGGACGGTGTCTCAACCGGAGCGCGATCCTGCAGAACCAAGAACGAGTATCCATGACAGGAAAAAACAAACAGACGATTGCCGTGATCGGTGGCGGCAGCTTCGGCACGGCGATCGCTGATATCTGCGCCAGCAACGGCCATTCGGTATGTATCTGGCTGCGTGATGCGGAACAGGCGCGCGCCATCAATGAGCAGCATATCAACACCCGCTATCTGCCCGATTACCGCATTCACGAGGCGGTGCGCGCCAGCTGTGATCTGCAGGCGGTGGTGGCGGCGGCGGAGATCGTCTTTATTGCCATTCCCAGCCAATCCTTCCGTCAGGTGGTGCGTGCGCTCGGCGATACCCGTGGCAAGTATCTGATCAGTACCACCAAGGGGGTGGAGGCGGACAGCTTCGCGCTGATGAGCGAGATCCTGAAGGCCGAGCATCCGGGGACGCCGATCGGTGTGCTGAGCGGGCCGAATCTGGCCAAGGAGATTCTGGCCAAGGCGCCCACGGCAACGGTGATTGCCAGTGAAGACGAGGGGCTGTGTCAGCATATTCAGGACGTGCTGCACTCGAGCTATTTTCGCGTCTACACCAATCATGACCTCTACGGGGTCGAGCTGGCCGGTGCGCTGAAGAATATCTACGCCATCATCTCGGGGATGGCCGCCGCCCTGGGGCTGGGTGAAAACACCAAGAGCATGCTGATCACCCGCGCGCTGGCAGAGATGAGCCGCTTTGCCGTGCAGCTCGGTGCCAACCCGATGACCTTTCTCGGTCTGGCCGGGGTCGGTGATCTGATCGCCACCTGCGCCTCGCCGCTCAGTCGCAACTACCGCATGGGCGTGCTGCTGGCACAGGGCAAGACGCCCGAGGAGGCCGCAGCCGAAATCGGCCAGACGGCCGAAGGGATCAATACCCTGAAGCTGGTGTACGACAAGGCGCGGCAGATGGAGATCTACATGCCGCTGGTGTACGGCCTGTATGAAGTGGTCTTCAAGGGGCGTTCGATCAGCGAGATGTCCAAGCGCATGATGCTGCGCGAGCAGAAGACCGATGTGGAGTTTTCCGTGTTGCCGGGCAGTCAGGGTTCCGAAGCCTAGGCCGTTTTCTTGAGGAGGTGAACATGCGTCTGTTGATCCTGCGCCACGGTCAGGCCGAGCACCGCACCCGGCCCGATGAAGAGCGGCATCTGGATGCGGTCGGTGACGAGGAGGCGCGCCAGGCGGCGGCCTTTATTGCCTCCTATGCACCCGATCGGGTCTGGGTCAGCCCCTATCAGCGCACACGCGAAACCGCGGCCTGGGTGCTCGAGGCACTGCCGGGTATCGAACCCGAGTTTACCGAACTGCTGACCCCCGATGCCCATCCTCTGGCCGTGCTCAGCGCGCTGCCCGACGCAGGGACGCTGCTCCTGGTCAGTCATATGCCGATGGTCGCCTGTCTGCACGGCCTTTTGACCCAGGGCAGCATGAACCTTGGCAAGCGCTTTAAGACCGGTCAGGTGCGGGTGCTTGAGGCCGAGTGTGTCGGTATGGGGCAGTTCGCACAGATCGATAAATTTTCCCGTTAACGCACTAAAGCGAGGGTGCTTTATGAACCGCATGATGATCCTGTTGAGTGCGCTGTTGCTGGCGCTGCCGGCGGTTGCCGAGATCAACTGGGCGCAGAGCAAGCAGAACAGTCAGGAGGTGCTGCAGGAGTCGGCCGAAGGCGTCGGGCGGGCCTGGGACAAGACCGTCGATAACAGTGCCGAGCTCTGGGAAGACACCAAGCGCGGCAGCAAGAAGGTCTGGGAGCATACCAAGGAGCAGGGTTCCGGGCTGGCCGATGATCTCAAGGGCCTGTTCGAGGACGAGGCCCGCTGAGCACGGCTGACTAAGCTCAATGATACGGCGCCGGCCGTTCTGGCAGAGGGAGCGTTTATGGCGATCTGGTATACAAGGCCCGAGGTGGCGGAGCTCAACCGGCTGCATCGCGATACGGTGATCAGTCATCTGGGGATTGAGATGCTCGAGGTCGGGGATGATTTTCTGCGCGGGCGCATGCCCGTTGATGCCCGCACCCATCAGCCCTACGGCATTCTGCATGGCGGTGCTTCGGTCGTGCTGGCCGAAACCCTGGGGTCGGTGGCGGCCAATTTCTGTGTTGATCTGGGCCGGCAGCTGGCGGTCGGGCTTGAGGTGAATGCCAATCACCTGCGGCCACAGCGCGACGGCTGGGTGATCGGCACGGCGCGGCCGGTACATCTGGGCAAGACCACGCAGGTCTGGCAGATCCAGATCGACAACGAAGCGGGCAAGGCGGTCTGCTGTGCGCGGCTGACCATTGCCGTGCGTGATCTGCCCGAGGACGCGCCACGCTACAGGGGTACCGCATGCGCCGGTTGATCATCGCCTGTGTGCTGGCCCTGCCGCTGCAGGCCGCCGAACTGATGCCCTATCCCAACAGTTTCGAGCGCCAGGCCGAAGTGCAGGCCGTACAGAATCATCACCTGGTCAGCAGCTCGATCAGAAAGGTGACCGGGCGTCTGCGCGCCCAGCGCGAACTCTGGCTGTCGGGGCGTCTGCAGCGGCAGCTGTGGCAGCTGCCGGAGGGGCACAGCGTCGATGAGGGGATGGCCCATTACCTGCAGCAGCTCGAGCGCCAGTCGGCAGAGCTTCTGTTTCAGTGCGCCGGGCGTGACTGCGGGCCGAGCAACCTCTGGGCCAATGATGTGCTCAAGGTCGCCCAGCTGTATGGGCCGGACAAGGATCAGCGCTACACGCTGGCACTGCTGCGCGGCGAGACACCCGAGTACGTGCTGCTGTATGCCATTCGTCGCGGCAACGGGCGGGTGCTGCTGCTGGTCGACCGTTTTCAGGGCGCTGCCGATGCGCCGCAGCTCTTACCCGATGTCGACAATGTGCTGCGCCTGCTGGAACAGCGCGGTTTCTATGATCTTGAGGGGCGCTGGGTCGAGACTCCCGAACTGGCCGCTGCGCCGCCCTTTGTGCTGCTGCGGACGCTGCTTGAAGTCGATCCGACCCTGAACCTGGCGCTCGTCGGCCAGCTCGGGGCGCAGCGCCTGACCGCTGCGGGCTGGAATGCGAGCCTGGAGCAGTCCTGGGCGCATGCCGAACGGGTGCGCCGTGCCCTGATCGAAGCGGGCATCGCCGAAGGGCGGCTGCATGTGCTGGGGATCGGCGCGGCGCTCAGCCAGGCAACCGCCCAGAGCCAGCCGGGGCTGCGTCTGCTGCGGCTGTATTGACTCCGGTGGGGTGCCTAGCGCTTGAGCAGGACATACACGGCGCCGCGACCGCCGTCCTTGGGTTGGGCCGAACAGAACGCCATCACCTGATGCAGGTCCGGTAGCCAGCTGTTGACATGGCTTTTCAGAATCGGTCGATCCTGGTGGTAGCGGTGCGCCTTGCCGTGAATGACGGCAACACACTGGAAGCCGCGCTCGCTGGAAAAGCGGATGAATTCATGCAGCAGGGCGCGTGCATCCTGAATGTTGTAGCCGTGCAGATCCAGAAGGTACTCGATCGGGTAGCCGCCCTGGCGCAGACGGCGCATCTTCACGTGCTGCAGCCCCGCACGCTGGAACTCCAGGTACTGCTCGGGCTCGACGGCGGTGACCGGGCGGTCGGAGAGTGCATCGAGCTCTTCGCGGCGGTGTTCAAGGGCGGCGCGGCGGCGTGCCTTGAGGCTCGGGTCGCGCCGGTAACGCGGGCGGGTGTCCAGGTCGGCCTGATCCTGAGGGATCGGCGTGATCCCGCTGCAGGCATCGCGAAACAGTTCGTTATCCGGAAGGTCATCCTGACAGGGCATTGCAATCGTTCCTGGCTATAGGTCAGACGAGGGGGATCGGGTACAATCGAGGGTTCATTCTATCTCGGTTGATACAGCATTAGGAGTGATCGTGTCAGACCCCAATCAACCTCCCTCGATCGACGGGCTGGTTTCCATTCAGGATTTTGTACGCTGGGCGTATAGCCGTTTCAATGAAGCCGGCCTCTTTTATGGTCATGGTACCGATAACAGCTGGGACGAAGCTGTGCATCTGGTGCTGCAGGCACTGCACCTGCCCTGGGACTTTGATAAACAGCTGCTGGGCTGTCGCTTGACCGAAGCGGAACGCCAGCGTCTGGCACAGTTGATTCACCGTCGGATCGAGGAGCGTATCCCGTCCGCCTATCTGGTCAATCAGGCCTGGTTCTGCGACCTGCCGTTTTATATCGACGAG
>CAYWUD010000131.1:0-3513 GCA_964461355.1 uncultured Pseudomonadales bacterium
GGGGCTTTTTGGTCGTCAGCACCGGGGGTTAGGCGGCGCTGTTGGCCTCGACAGGTTGGGTTGTTTCTTCTTCGGCCATCGATTCGGTATCGCTCAGCGGCAGAATCAGATTCAGCAGCAGGCCGGTAATACCACCGGAAACCACTGGGGAGCTGAAGATCAGCTGCAGCACGTTGGGCAGGTTGTTGATCGCATCGGGCACCATAAAGGAACCGAGGCCCACACCCAGGGCGATGCTGATGATCATGCTTTCACGGCGATCGACCTTGATCGAACTGATGATGTTGATCCCGGCGGCGGCCACCGAACCGAACAGCACCAGCGTGGCGCCGCCCAGTACGGGCTTGGGCATCAGGACGAACAGGCCACCGACCAGCGGCACGAGGCCGATCAGCACCAGCATCAGCGCGGTGATGTAGCCCGAGCGACGGCTGCCGTCACGGGTGATCTGAATGACGCCGTTGTTCTGTACGAACAGGGTCATCGGGAAGGCGCCGAACAGGCAGGAGAGGGCGGACATGCTGCCGTCGGCCAGTACGCTGGAGGCGAGCCGGTCGGTGTACTCCTTGCCCTGCAGCGGTTAGCCGCAGACCACGCTGGTGGCCGATACCGCGCCGATACAGGCGAGGATCTGGGTCAGGAAGATCAGGCTCATTACCGCCATGGCGGCCCAGTCAATCTGGAAGAAGCCGAACTTGAACGGCTGCGGCAGGGTCAGCAGCGGCAGGCTGGCCAGCGCGGCCAGATCGACCATGCCGAGGAAGTAGGCAGCCACATAACCGGCGGCCATGCCGATCAGGATCGAGGCGGAGCGGATGGTGCTGTTCTTGCAGCGGAAGCAGACCACGATGGTCAGCAGCACGAAGGTGGCCAGGCCGAGGTTGGTCAGGCTGCCGAAGGTGCCGTTACCCATGGCGGCATAACCGCCGGCAAAATCGACCATCCCCACCTTGATCAGCGAGATACCGATCAGGGCCACGGTCAGACCGGAGACGGTCGGCGTGATCAGGCGGCCCAGACGGTGCAGAAAGCGGCTGCCGATGATGCTGGTAAACGCGGCCAGAAACAGCGAGCCGGTAATGGTCGAGAGCATCGCTTCGGTGCTGTGTCCCTGGGTCAGCAGGGCGCCGCCGAGGGAGATGATGGTCACCGGATAGGCAAAGCTCGAGGCCTGAATCGACAGCAGGCCCGAGCCGATAAAGCCGCCGAAGCGGCGGATCTGGACGAAGGTGCCGATACCGGCCATCAGCAGGGAGATCGACACCAGATAGCTGGTCACCTGCTGCGGCAGGCCCAGGGCACTGCCGATCACCAGTGGCGGCGCCATCACGCCGACAATCATCGCCAGCAGGTGCTGAATGGCGGAGATCGCTGAAACCTTCAGCGGCGGAACGTCGTTGACGTTGTATTCAAGTTCAGAGGAGGGGGTCTTGGACCCTGAGGTGCTCATGTCAGACATCAATCCATCGTTCTTCAGCGCCGGTCGGTGCACGATCCGGCGACTGATGTTGCGGCATCACCTCTGCAGCAGATGTACTGGTGCAGGCGGTACGTGGTGCGGGCGGCGCTCTGGCGGCGCTCTTTCCGCGGCAGATATCAGATAAGGTCAGGATGCGCGGGCCGGCTGTAGGGGCTTCATGCCTCCGGCTTCTTGCAAGCGCTATCCCGGCTGTCCTCATGGAGGCGCAGCACATTCCATAAAATATGTGCTGAGTGCGTAAACCGCTCTGGAATGCCCACTACAGCGCTACGGGACTATACGTATAAAAACTGAATTTAAACTGAATGTAAGCCTTTTTTTTATTGTCGGGGCACGCGCCCTGTACCGCGGATTAGAGCTGTCGGGGTGCCGATCCGGGCAATTAAAAAAGACTAGCTGGGCTCGTTTTTTTTTATGGCGGGGCAGGCGGCAGAGGGGCTTAGAGCTTGCCCTTTTTCAGGCCGCGCACCAGAAAACGCGCCGGATGCAGGGCTTCGGTCAGGCTCCAGGGCAGCGGCGCGGGCTCGCCCAGTACCCAGCTTGCGATCAGTGCGCCGGAAAGCGGGCCTGTGACCATGCCACGTGAGCCGTGCCCGCAGTTGAGATAGAGACCCGGGTAGTAGGGCGGTTCGAGGTCGAGCTCGGCGCGGGCATCCTTGCGCCAGTGGGCGAAGGTGGTGCAGAAGGCATCCGAGTCGGCGGCCGGGCCGATCAGGGGCAGGTAATCGGGCGTGGTGCAGCGCAGCGCCGCACGACCGCCACAGATCCGAGGCGGCGCCAGCGCATGGGCGAGGGCCGGCAGATTCTGCGCCAGTTGCTCGAGGTTGTGGCGGTGGTCGCGCTCGGTCAGCGCCAGGTCGGTTTCGCCCATGTTGAAGGTCGCGCCCAGGGTGTGGCGCCCGGCCCGGGCGGGCGCGATATAGCCGTCGTGGCAGACCACCGCGTGCAGCTGCTGGCTCGCAGGCGAGGCCTTAAGTTCGGTGATCTGACCGCGAATCGGTTTCAGCGGCAGTGTCTCGGCGCCCGGCAGCAGCGCGGCGCTGGCTTCACCGGCGGCAATTACCACCACCTCGGCGTGCCACTGGCGCCCCTGCCGGTCGCACACCTGCCACTGTGCGCCGCTGCGCTCGAGTCGCTGACAGGGCGCATCGGTGATGATCCGGATATGCGCATGGCGCGCCAGCGCCTGACAGAGGGCCGGCGGTTCTACCCAGGCGCCGTCGGGATACCAGAGGCCGTCGTGCTCAATGGCGATGCCCGCAAGTTCCGAGAGCTCGGCGGCGGTTTTGGCCTGCAGCAGGCAGTCGGGCAGTGCTTCGGCGGCGGCCAGCTTGTCGAGGCGCTGCTGCTCGCGGTCGTTGAAGCCGAGCTGCATCAGGCCCGAGCGCTGCCAGTTGGGGGCATCGCCCTGATCTTCGCCCGGCAGCAGACGGGCGATCTGCTGCAGCGCCAGCGGATAGCTGGCCAGCGCCAGCTGGGTCAAGGGCGTCGCGTGGGCCGAGAGCTTGAGGTAGAGCATGCCCTGCGGATTGCCCGAGGCACCCCGGGCGAGGGCGGGGGCGGCTTCGAGCACGGTGACCTTGAGGCCGCGTTCGGCCAGCGCCCGGGCAGTGCTCAGGCCGGCAATGCCGCCGCCGATCACCAGCGCCTGTTCTGGCTTCTGCTGCTGTGCGCTCAGGCTCGGCGCCGGACGCTGCCAGCGCGGCCAGTGGGCGGTCAGGGGGCTGTCGGCACAGTCCATCTGTGCCGGCGCATAGCGGGCGATCAGCATTTCGCGCTTGTGCCCGAACCCCGGCACCTTGTCGATGGCAAAGCCCACGCCCTTGAGCCCGCGCTTGACCAGACCGGCGCAGGTAAAGGTGGCCACGCTGGTGTCCGGATGGCTCAGGCGCGCCATTTCGGCAAACAGGGCCGGCTGCCACATCTGCGGGTTTTTCGCCGGGGCAAAGCCGTCGAGAAACCAGGCATCCACCGGTGCGGCGAGTTCGGGCAGCGCGCTCAGCACATCGTCAAAGATCAGCGTCAGCTGCACC
>CAYWUD010000131.1:3523-6435 GCA_964461355.1 uncultured Pseudomonadales bacterium
GGCCCTGATCGAGTAGCAGACGATGAAAGCCGCCGATCGCCGGCGGGTAGGCCGCAAGCAGCGCTTCGGAGAGCGCGCCCAGTTCCGGCCAGAGGCTGAGCGCGCGCTCAAGATCGGCCCGGGTCAGGGGGAATTTTTCCACGCTGACAAAGTGCAGGCAGGCTTCTTCCGGGGCCGTCTGCCGCCAGAGCTGCCAGGCACAGAGAAAATTGAGGCCGGTGCCAAAGCCGGTTTCGGCGATGGTAAAGCAGCTGCCGGGCGCGAGCGCCTGCCAGCGCGGGCGCAGGCGGTTGTGCTCGAGAAAGACAAAGCGGGTTTCCTCGATACCGCTGGCACGGGAGAAGTAGACGTCGTCAAAGGCGCTCGAGCGCGGCTGGCCGCATTCATCCCAGTCGAGTTGAGCGGTGCGCAGGGCGCTGTGGTCGGAATTTTCGTGCATGGAGCCGGTCCTTGAAGGTATGGCGACATTTTACGGATTCCCCCCGCATCTGCCCAATTGTGTCACGCCCCTCGCGTGGGCGCTTTTTTTTGCTAGAATGAGCTCCACTTGGCTTTAGGGGCGTTCCCGACACATGGGTGGTCGTGCGAACTGAGAAGCACCCTTGGAACCTGATCCGGGTCATACCGGCGTAGGGAAAAGCTGGCACCGCACGCGATGCATGGGCGCTTCTCATCTCTCCTTCCTGCAATTGCCTCCAAAGTCTCACCTGTCTTTCTGCCAAGGGGCCGCTGTATGCAGATTCGCGTCAACGATGAAGCGATCGAATGTCCGGATCAGTGCACGCTCGATGTACTGCTCGATCAGTTGGGGCTGGCACCCCAGGGACTGGCGATTGCCGTCAATCAGGCGATTGTCAGCAAGGGACAGTGGTCCGCAACGGCGCTCAATGCCGAGGATCAGGTGACCCTGATTCGGGCCACGGCCGGGGGTTAACGCCTGTGCCCATGACCCTTAGCCTACCGAAGGAGAATGCCCGATGCTGAAAATTGCCGATCGCACCTTTAACTCGCGCCTGTTGACCGGAACCGGCAAGTTCAACGATCCGCGCTCGATGATCGATTGCCTTAAGGCATCCGGTTCCGAGCTGGTGACCATGGCGCTGAAACGCGTCGATCTCAAGGGCCGTGACGACGATATCTTGGGGCCGCTGATCAAGGCGGGGATGCAGCTTTTGCCCAACACCTCCGGCGCCCGCGATGCGCGCGAAGCGGTGTACGCCGCGCAGCTGGCCCGCGAAGCGCTGGGCACGTCCTGGGTGAAACTCGAAATCCACCCGGACCCGCGCTATCTCCTGCCCGATCCGATCGAGACCCTGAAGGCGGCCGAAACCCTCTGCGCGCAGGGCTTTATCGTGCTGCCCTATATCCACGCCGATCCGGTGCTGTGCAAGCGCCTGGAAGAAGCCGGCTGCGCCGCAGTGATGCCGCTGGGCGCGCCGATCGGCAGCAACCTCGGTATCCGTACCCGCGAATTTATCGAGATCATTATCGAACAGAGCCAGGTGCCGGTGATCGTCGATGCCGGGATCGGCAGCCCCAGCGATGCCGCGCTGGCGCTGGAGCTCGGTGCCGATGCGGTGCTGGTCAATACCGCGATGGCGGTCAGCCCCGATCCCGAAGCGATGGGCCGCGCCTTCAAGCTGGCGGTCGAGGCCGGGCGCATGGCCTATGAGGCGGGGCTCGGTTCCCGTCAACTCGAAGCCTCGGCCAGCAGCCCGCTGACCGCATTTCTCGATTGAGGCGGCCGATGAACTTCAGCGATCATATTGCCGATTTCAACTTCGATGATCAGCGCCTGTCGATCATGGGCAAGACGGCGCAGGATGTCGAACGGGCGCTTGCCAAAAAACGCCTCGATCTCGAGGATTTCAAGGCGCTGATCTCGCCGGCGGCCGAGGCCTACCTCGAGCCGATGGCCCGGCGCAGTCAGCAGCTGACGCGCCAGCGCTTTGGCAACACCATCAACCTGTATGTGCCGCTGTATCTGTCCAACAAGTGCAGCAATATCTGCACCTATTGCGGCTTCAGCCTGGATAACCATATCCGCCGCATTACCCTGGATATGGCGCAGTTCGAGCGCGAACTCGATGCGATCGAGCGACTCGGCTACAGCCAGATCCTGCTGGTGACCGGCGAGGCCCATTCGGTGGGCATGCCCTATTTTCGTGAGGTGATGGGGCGTCTGCGTGATCGCTTTGCGCAGATCTCCATGGAAGTGCAACCGCTCGATGAAGCCGAGTACGCCGAGCTGATCGGGCTCGGCCTTGATGCGGTACTGGTGTATCAGGAGACCTACAACAAGGCGGCCTATGCCCAGTACCACCTGCGCGGCAACAAGCAGGATTTCGAGTACCGCCTCAATACCGGCGACCGCCTCGGCCGTGCCGGGGTGCGCAAGATCGGTCTCGGTTCACTGATCGGCCTCGAGGACTGGCGCAGCGACAGTCTGGCGGTGGCGACCCATCTTCGCTACCTGCAGAAGCAGTACTGGAAGACCAAGTACTCGATCTCCTTCCCGCGTCTGCGTCCCTGCGAGGGCAGCTTCCAGCCTAAGAGCCCGATGAGCGAGCGTCAGCTGCTGCAGCTGATCTGTGCCTATCGCCTGCTCGAGCCGGATGTGGAACTGTCGCTGTCGACCCGTGAATCGGCGCATTTTCGCGATAACGTGATGGCGCTCGGGATCACCACCATGAGTGCGGCCTCCAGTACCCAGCCGGGTGGTTATGCCGACCCCGAGCAGCGGGCGCTGGAGCAGTTCAGCATCAATGACGAGCGTTCGGTACCGGAGGTGGCCGCATCGATCAAGGCCCATGGGCTTGAGGTGGTGTGGAAGGATTGGGATACCGCGTTTCATCGGTGATCGCTTGGTGCGATCAGTTGGCCTAAAAAAAAAGAGCGCCTGCAGTTATCTG
>CAYWUD010000132.1:0-6406 GCA_964461355.1 uncultured Pseudomonadales bacterium
AGCCGATCGCCCGTTGGCCGCAGGGCGCACCAGCGCACTGCGCGCGCTGCTGCTCTTTGCCGGACTCTGCCTGATCGCCTTTCTGCTGGTACTCGGCACCAACCCGCTCTGTATTCAGCTGGCCTTTGCTGGTCTGGCACTGGCGGTGCTCTACCCCTTCATGAAGCGCTATACCCACCTGCCTCAGGTGGTGCTGGGGGCCGCCTTTTCCTGGGCGATTCCGATGGCATGGGCGGCCGAGGCCAACAGCCTTGATGCGACCTGCTGGTTGCTGTTTGCCGCCAACCTGCTGTGGACCATGGCCTATGACACCCAGTACGCCATGGTCGATCGCGACGATGACCTGAAGATCGGCGTCAAATCGACGGCGATTCTCTTTGGCCGCTGGGATAATCGCGCCATCCTGCTGCTGCAGGGAGCCTTCGTGCTCTGCCTGCTGCTGCTGGCGCGCTGGCAGCAGCTTGGCATCCTGTTTCATCTCGGCCTGCTGCTCGCCACCCTGCTGTTTGTCCATCAGGCCCGCCTGACCGCCGGTCGCGAACGTGATGCCTGTTTTCGCGCCTTTCGCAACAACAACTGGGTTGGCGCCGTGATCACCGCAGCGCTGCTGCTGGAGCTCAGCGGGCCGCTGTAGTGCGCCGGACAGCCGTCGATGTCATCTGGCTGTAACATTGACCGCGTCTAATTCTTGACCATAACTTGTAGTGGATGACAAGAAGGCAAGGCAATGGCTGGTAATTCGATCCTGATTGTTGATGATGAAGCACCGATCCGTGAAATGATCGCCGTCGCGCTGGAAATGGCAGGCTACAGCTGCATGGAAGCAGCCAACGCCCAGGATGCTCACGCGCGCATCATCGATGCTCCCCCCTCTCTGATCCTGCTCGACTGGATGATGCCCGGCACCAGCGGTATCGAACTGGCGCGCCGTCTCAAGCGCGACGAGCTGACGGCCGATATCCCGATCATCATGCTGACCGCCAAGGGGGAAGAGGACAACAAGATCCACGGCCTGGAAACCGGTGCCGACGACTACATCACCAAACCCTTCTCGCCCCGAGAGCTGGTGGCCCGCCTGAAGGCGGTACTGCGCCGTACCCAGCAGCAGGAGCCGCAGACACCGATCGAAATCGACGGTCTGGTGCTCGATCCGGTCAGCCACCGCGTTACCATCAATGGCAGCCCGGCTGAAATCGGCCCGACCGAATACCGCCTGCTGCAGTTTTTCATGACCCATCAGGAACGCGCCTACACCCGCAGCCAGTTGCTCGATCACGTCTGGGGTGGCAATGTCTATGTCGAAGAACGTACCGTAGACGTGCATATCCGCCGCCTGCGCAAAGCGCTGGGCAGCCATCATGACCGCCTGGTGCAGACCGTGCGGGGAACCGGCTACCGCTTCTCGACCAAGATCTGAGCCTCCGGCCTCGCTCGGTACGCTGGCTTGTCTGCAGTTAAGGGATTCGTGTGAACAATAATTGGCGTACAGGCGTAATACGGCGCTTGTGTTTTCTCGGTGCAGGCGCCCTGCTGGCCGGCTGGCTGATCGGCTATCCGGGCTGGACACTGGCGGCGGCCCTTGGCCTCTATATCCTGTGGATGCTGCGCCAGCTGTTTCGCCTCGGCCAGTGGCTGCTCAGTCAGGCCGAAGTCGAAAACGAACCGCCGGAAAGTCGTGGTTTCTGGGGCGAAATTTTCGACGGCATCTACCATATGCAGCGTCGCCAGCAGCGCACGCGCGACCGACTGCAGGGCATTATCGACCGTATTCAGGAATCCACCGCAGCGCTCAACGACGCGGTGGTGATGATGGACGAGGACGGCAATCTCGACTGGTGGAACCGCTCGGCCGAGCGGCTGCTGGGCTTCAGTGCCCCGGCAGACCGAGGGCACCCGATTACCCACCTGCTGCGCCACCCGCGCTTTCGCAAGTACTTCAGTGCCTGTGCCTACCAGGAACCGCTGGAGATGCTCTCGCCGATCGATGAAACCCGCTGGTTACAATTCAGCATCACCCTGTTCGGTAAGGGTGAACGTCTTCTGGTGTGCCGTGACGTGACCCGCCTGCACAACCTCGAAGAGATGCGCAAGGACTTCGTCGCCAACGTCTCGCACGAATTGCGCACGCCGCTGACGGTGATCCGAGGGTATCTGGAAACCCTGCTCGACCATGCCGAACTGGTTCCGGGTGGAGAGCGCTGGAAACGGGCTCTCACTCAGATGCAGCAACAGACCGAGCGCATGGGCAGTCTGGTCAGTGATCTGCTGCTGCTGTCGCGGCTGGAAACCGATCTGCAGCCGAGCGAGCCGCAGAACATCGCTCTGACGCCGCTGCTGAACCATATCGTCAACGATGCCAAGGCGCTGAGTCAGGGACGCCACGTCATAAGCCTGGAACTCGAACCGGACAGCACTCTGGCCGGATTCGAGACCGAACTGCACAGTGCCTTCTCCAATCTGGTCTTCAACGCCGTGAAGTATTCCCCCGGCGGCCAGATCCGTATCCGCTGGTGGACCGACGCCCATGGCGGTCATCTGGCGGTCGAGGATCAGGGTAACGGTATCGATCCCAAGCATATCCAGCGCCTGACCGAGCGCTTCTACCGGGTCGACAAGGGACGCTCGATCCAGACCGGTGGTACCGGTCTGGGACTGGCGATCGTCAAGCATGTCCTGCTGCGCCACAGCGCCCAGCTCGAAATCCAGAGCCAGCTGGGCAAGGGCAGCTGCTTTACCTGCCATTTCCCGATGCCGCAGGCACAACAAAAAAGCGCCTGAACGGCGCTTTTTTTACGGCCCTGCGACCCCTAGTAAAACTTCTTGCCGGTACCGCCGGCAATCAGCTTGGACAGGTAATCCATCTTCTGCGGATCATTGTCGGTCCAGGCCAGCACCACCCGAAACTGTTCCGCTGCCGGCGTTTTCTGCACCGCCTGCAGGCTGTAGATATAACCATTGAGCCGCGCCACTTCGCTCTCTTCATCACCCTGGGCCAGATCCACGACCGCCATCTCCAGCAGCGGCGGAATACCCCCGTCGGTATCGAGCACCAGCTTGATATCGCGCAGGCTCACCGCTTCGATCTGGCAGCTGTAACGGGCATCGGCGATACGCAGCTGCGCGCCTCCCTTGCCCACCGCCACCGCACCGGCCTGCGCCTTGATCTTGCTGGTGACCTGCTGGCGCGCCAGCGTCGGCCCACCGGTCAGTGCCGAAATCGAGCCTGCATGGGTGCCACCGGCCGCAGCTACCCGCTGAGCCGCATCAACCTGCTTGGGATAGGCCTTGTTGAGCACTTTCTGCAGTTTGGCAATCAGCTGTTCATTGCTGAAGGGCTTGCCCAGATAATCGCTGACACCGAGCTTGGCCGCTTCAACCACATGATCGCGGTCGCCGCGGCTGGTAACCATGATAAAGGGGGTTTTCTTGCGTTCGGATTCGGTCCGGACCCATTTGAGCAGCTCCAGCCCGCTCATTTCCGGCATCTCCCAGTCGCACAGGACAATATGAAAGGGCACCTTCTGCATCATCAGCTGGGCCTTGCGACCATGCTCGGCCACCGCCACCTTGGCGTCGGGATACACGGACTTGAGCACGCGTACGACCAGATCCCGAATAAAGGCGGCGTCGTCGACCACCAGCACACGCAGATTCTTCATAGACCTCTATCACGCTCCCTGAAGCGGCAGCGGGCACTTGCGTATCCCACCGTTATAAGCGAAGACTGGACTAAGCATAGCCAAGCTCAGACATAGATTTTATGTACATCCACCGGCATAGGTACAGATGCTACTGGCTTCGGCCCATTAGGCCGTACAATATCGGTCAGTATTTTCGCCAACCGGGATGATTACGCATGAGCCGCTTCTGGAGCCCCATCGTTCACCAGCTGACCCCCTATGTGCCGGGCGAGCAGCCGAAGATCAGCAACCTGATCAAGCTGAACACCAACGAAAACCCCTACGGTCCCTCTCCCAAGGTGAACGAGGCACTGGCGGCCGAGGCCGGCGATCGCCTGCGTCTGTACCCGGACCCGAATGCCGATCAGCTCAAGGCGACTATCGCCGACTATTATGAGCTGGCGGCAGAACAGGTGTTTGTCGGCAACGGTTCCGATGAGGTGCTGGCACACTGCTTCCAGGCTCTGCTCAAGCATGACCTGCCGCTGCTCTACCCGGATATCAGCTACAGCTTCTACCCGGTGTACTGCGGCCTGTACCAGATCGAAGCCGAAGCGATCGCCCTGAACGCAGCCTTCGAGATCGATCTGGCCGATTATCAGCGTCCCAACGGCGGCATCATCTTCCCCAATCCGAACGCCCCCACCGGCTGCCTGCTGCCGCTGGCGGCAATCGAAACACTGCTGCAACAGAATCCCGATTCGGTAGTCGTGGTCGATGAAGCCTATATCGATTTCGGTGGCGAAAGCGCCGCCCCGTTGGTGAAGCGCTATCCGAACCTGCTGGTGATCCAGACCTTCTCCAAATCCCGCTCTCTGGCCGGTCTGCGCGTCGGTTTCGCCCTCGGCGACAAGGCCCTGATCGAAGCGCTCGAGCGAGTCAAGAACAGCTTCAACTCCTACCCGCTGGATCGCTTTGCGCTGGCCGGTGCTGTCGCTGCCATCAAGGATCAGGCTTACTTCTCCACCTGCTGTCAGAAGATCATCGACAGCCGCACGGCGCTGGTGACAGAGCTCGAAGCGCTCGGCTTTGCCGTGCTGCCCTCGGCCGCCAACTTTGTCTTTGCCCGCCACCCGGAGCATGACGGTGCCGCCCTGACGCAGGCCCTGCGCGAACGCGCCATTATCGTGCGCCACTTCAACAAGCCGCGCATCGATCAGTATCTGCGCATCACCATCGGCACGGCAGACGAGTGCCAGGCGCTGGTCGATGCCCTGAAGGAGATTCTCGGCTGAGGCGCAGAGGTACAAAAAAGGGCGGCCACTGGGCCGCCCTTTTTGCTTGCTGAGCGCTAGTCCTGTTCGAGTTCCTTCAGGCCCCCGTAACGCACATCCCGCCCCTTGACCAGATAGATCACATGCTCGGCGATATTGCGCGCATGATCGCCGATCCGCTCCAGCGAACGCAGGGTCCACATGATGCTGAGCACCCGCGAAATGGCGCGCGGATCTTCCATCATGTAGGTCACGCACTCACGCATTGCGGTCTTGTACTCCAGATCCACACCGTTGTCCTCGCGCGCCGCTTCAATCGCCAGATCGGCATCGAAGCGGGCAAAGGCGGTCAGTGCCGTCTGTACCATCTTGCCCACGCGACTGCCGATATGACGACACTCGACATAGCCGCGCGGCGCTTCGCCCTGCTCGGTCAGGCGAATCGCTTCCTTGGCGATCTTGCTGGCTTCATCGCCGATTCGCTCAAGATCGGTAGCGATCTTGGTACAGGCAATCACCAGGCGCAGATCGCTGGCAGCCGGCTGGCGACGCGCCAGAATCCGCGCACATTCATCGTCGATCTCCATTTCCATCATGTTCACCTGATGGTCACGGCGCCGCGTTTCCTGTGCCAGTTCACTGTCGGCATCGATCAGCGAGGTCACCGCATCGGAGACCTGTCGTTCCACCTGACCGCCCATCGCCAGCAGACGACTGCGAATTGCCTCCAGCTCGGAGTTGAACTGCTGCGAGATATGGTGGCCAATCTCTTCGGTATTAATAGCCATCGTCTAGTCCCCCAAACCCATTAGCCGTAACGGCCGGTGATGTAGTCTTCAGTCTGCTTCTGCTGCGGATTGGTGAACAGCGCATCGGTGTCACCGTATTCGATCAGCTTGCCCATATACATAAAGGCGGTGTAGTCGGAAACCCGTGCAGCCTGCTGCATGTTGTGGGTCACGATCACGATGGTGTAACGGTCCTTGAGCTCGTTGATCAGCTCTTCGATCTTCAGTGTCGAGATCGGGTCCAGCGCCGAGGCCGGCTCATCCAGCAGCAGCACTTCGGGCTGGACCGCAATGGTGCGGGCAATCACCAGACGCTGCTGCTGACCACCGGACATGCCCAGTGCGCTTTCATGCAGACGATCCTTGACCTCATCCCAGAGGGCCGCACCGCGCAGCGCCCACTCGACGGTTTCGTCCAGCACGCGCTTGCGGTTGATCCCCTGAATACGCAGACCGTAGGCGACGTTTTCATAAATACTTTTCGGGAACGGGTTCGGCTTCTGGAACACCATCCCCACACGACGGCGCAGATCGGCGACATCGGTGCCCTTGGCGTAGATATCCTGCCCTTCAAGGCAGATATCGCCGGTAATCGAGCAGCCATCCACCAGATCGTTCATCCGGTTCAGGCTGCGCAACAGGGTCGACTTACCGCAGCCGGACGGACCGATAAAGGAGGTCACCCGCTTTTTCGGAATGTCGAGCTTGATGTCAAACAGCGCCT
>CAYWUD010000133.1:0-6332 GCA_964461355.1 uncultured Pseudomonadales bacterium
TTCAAAATCAACCGGGCGATCGAGCATCCAGCCCTTTAGCCCTTTAGCCCTTTAGCGCGCTAGAAATGGCTCTTGCACAGGCCGAACAAGCGCCGGGCTGCTAAACATGTAGGAACACTTTCGTGAATCATAAGGATGACAAACGGCATGAGTGCGTTACTCGATCAGGCCCGGCGCCTGTTTTCATTGCTCGATATCACCGCACTCGACGAGCGGCTGAATCGCCAGCAACTGTGCCAGCTGTGTCTGGAGAGCAGCGGCCCTCTGGGTGAGGCTGCGGCTTTGTGCGTTCCACCGAGATTCGTGCCCTATGCGCGGCACTATCTGGAACAGGCCGGTGTTGCCGGCATGCCGATTGCCACGATCAGTAATTTCCCGGACGGTTTTGACAACCTGCGTATTGCCTATGCCGAAACGCGTGCCGCCGTCGCCTATGGTGCGGATGAGATCGATCTGGTATTTCCCTATCGGGCCCTGCAGGAGGGAGACCTCGACAGTGGCCTGGCTCTGGTTCAGGGGTGCCGCGCCATCTGTGGTGATCAGGTCATTCTCAAAGTCATCTTGGAAACCGGCGCACTGAAGACCCCCAAACTGATTCGTGTGGCCAGTGAGCTGGCGATTGCGGGAGGGGCCGACTTTATCAAGACCTCAACGGGGACGACGGACGTTGGCGCAACACTCGAGGCGGCCTGCATCATTCTTGAAGTGATTCGCGAAGCTGACGGGCTGGTCGGGTTCAAGGCTTCGGGTGGGATCGCCTCGCTCGAAGCGGCAGCGGCATACGTCAAGCTCGCCGAGGAGATCATGGGACCCGACTGGGTGCGTCCGGCCAATTTCCGCATCGGCTCCACAAGGCTGCATAAGACGCTGCTGCATGCGGCAGAAATGCTCGAAGCCCAGGTCGATCTCCCCCAATCCTGAGGATAACGCCATGCGCCGTGCTCTGGTTCTGGTACTGAATGGGCTGGGCCTTGGACCCAGCCAGGATGCCGAATGCTTCGATGACTGCGCGGCCGATAGTCTTGGCACCCTGTGTCGAAGGTCGGATCTACCGGAGCGCTTGCCAAACCTAGGACGCATGGGGCTCTTTGCAGCCTATAAGCTGGCCAATGGCCTGTTGCCCGATGGTTGCACGAAACTTCAGGCTGAAGATCTGGGCGCCTACGCTGCCTGTCAGCCACTTTCATCGGGCAAGGAAACATTGGCCAGCTTCTGGGAACTGGCTGGCGTCCCCGCCCTGTTCGATTGGGATTATTTTCAGCCCCAGCAGGCGGTCTTGTCTGAAGACCTGATCCGGACCCTGAGACTTCAGGAGCAGGTTGATGCGCTGCTCGGCAACTGCAGTGCAGATGGTCTGGAATTGATCCAGGTTCTTGGCGAAAACCATATCGCTACAGGCGCCCCGATCATCTACAGCTCGGGGGACAGTCTGATTCAGGTCGCCGCCCACGAGCAGCATTTCGGGCTGGAACGACTTTATCGTGTCTGCCGGAACATACGCCAGCAACTCGACAGCCCGGATCAGGCATACCGCATCGCCCGCGTCATTGCACGGCCCTTTATCGGCGAAGAGGCCGGCAGCTTTGTGCGTACTCCGAATCGACGCGATTTTGGCATGTGTGCACCGGCAGCGACGGTTCTGGACAAGCTGCACGACAGCGGCGGTCAGGTCATCACCGTTGGCCGTATCAGTGATCTGTACGCACGTCAGGGCATCGATCAGAGTATCCGGGCATGCACCCAGCCAGCGCTGATCGACGCCTGTCTGGAGCATCTTGGCAGTGCACCCGATCAAAGCCTGATCATGGCCAATCTCCTGCACCTTTCTGAACTCGAGCTGTCTCCGTCGCCCTCGACTCAAGCACGATTGACCGCCTATGCCGAGGCACTGGCCTATGTCGATGCGCAGCTACCCAGATTGCTTGATGCACTTTCGCCGGGCGATCTTCTGATCATCACCGCCGACAGCGGTCTTGCGTTCACCGAAAGCGGAGTCTGTCGCACGCGTGAATGGCTGCCATTGCTGATCGGCGGACCGGAGGTTACGCCGGCCAATCTTGGCCGACGCTCAAGTCTGGCCGATATCGGCCAGACACTCGCGGCCGGCTTTGCGCTACCCCCGATGAGCTACGGCCAGTCCCTGATGAGCGAACTCTTTCCGCATTCCGATCGACACTTTCCGTGATGCCGACACCCCATATTGAAGCTAAACCGGGTGACTTTGCCGATACCGTGCTCCTGCCGGGCGACCCCCTGCGCGCCCGATGGATTGCCAGCGAATTTCTTGACGCTCCCCGGCAGGTAACCGGTGTGCGCAACATGCTCGGGTATACAGGCTTCTATCAGGAGCGCCGGGTTTCCGTGATGGGGTCGGGTATGGGCATTCCTTCGATTGCGATCTATGCCCAGGAACTGATCGAGTGCTACGGCGTCGAACAGCTGATTCGCGTTGGCACCTGTGGCGCCGTGCTGGATGAAATGAACCTCGGTGATCTGGTATTGGCGATGGGTGCCAGTACCGACTCACAGATCAACCGTCTGCGTTTTGGCGGCTATGACCTGGCAGCGCTGGCTGATTTTCAACTGCTGAAGCAAGTCTGGTATCAGGCGCAGCGTCAGAACCTGCCGCTGCACGTGGGCAATATCTTCTCCTCGGATCGATTTTATACCGAGGATCCGGGCTTCTGGCCTCTGATGGCCCGCTTCCGGATACTGGGTGTTGAGATGGAAGCGGCAGGTCTTTATGGTGTTGCCAGTGCATGCGGCGCGCGGGCGCTTACGGTCTGCACCGTCAGCGACCATATTCCGAGGCAGGAACATCTGAGTGCGCAATCACGCGAGCGCGGTGTGCGGCAGATGGTGGATCTGGTCCTGCAGAGTCTGGTTGACCGAGGGGCCGCGCCCAGTAACTGACCCGTAAGGAGACGAAACGATGCGAACCACCCTGTTGCACTGGCTGTTGGCCGGCCTGCTGATGGCCGCCACCGTCGCTCAGGCAGAACTGCCCGGCGACAAAATGTTGATCGGGCCGATCGAGAAACTCAAGGTCGAAGAAACCACGCTCAAGTATCGGGCGCGTATCGACACCGGTGCTGCCCGAAGCGCGCTGCATGCGCTCGATATTCGGATAGAGGAGCCCGCCGAGGACCCGGATCAGAATGTCGGTAAATGGCTGGTTTTTACCACCCTTAACCACAACGACACCGCAGTTGAGGTGCGTGCGCGTATTGCCGAGGTCGTCTACCTGCGTAACTCTATGGGCCGCTCGGTGCGCTATGCCGTACCCTTGACCCTGAACTGGAAAGGCGTTCCCTTTACCGTGAACGCCACGCTCGCCGATCGCAGCAAGATGACCTACAAGCTTCTGATCGGCCGGGACTGGCTCTCAGGCCGCTATCTGGTTGACGTGGACTTCCCCGAAGAGGAATAACCCCGCATTCACCAGCCCTTGAGTTAATGCGCCGGCACCTGCAGGCACTTCATTAATCAATCCGGGGCATCAGCTTCCTGAAACCGTGCACCACTCTGTTCCGCCGGCTCCACCGGCAATCGACAGTGCAGGTGGCGATCGCCCCAGACCTGATCGATCCGTCCGACTTCGGGCCAGAACTTGTCGTGCATTTCTGTATCCGCCGGATATACCGCCTGCGCCCGGCTATAGGGATAGTGCCAGTCACTGACCAGTATCCGGGCCGGGTGCGGCGCATTGACCAGAGGGTTATTGTCCCGGGGCCATTCGCCCTGAATCACGCGCTCAATCTCTTCGCGAATTGCCAGCATGGCGTGGCAGAACCGTTCGATTTCGGCCAGATCTTCCGATTCGGTAGGCTCGATCATCAACGTGCCGGGTACCGGAAACGACAGCGTCGGCGCATGCAGGCCGTAGTCGATCAGTCGCTTGCAGATATCTTCGGCAGTGATGCCGGACGCTGCGGTCAGCGGTCTGATATCTACGATGCACTCGTGCGCCACACGCCCCTTCTGCCCCCGATACAGTATTGAAAAGGCAGGCTCGAGCCGGGTGGCAATGTAGTTTGCGGAAATAATTGCCTGCGTACTGGCCGCCCTGAGTCCGCGCGCGCCCAGCAGGCGAAGATAGCTCCAGCTGATCGGCAGGATACCGGCACTGCCAAACCGTGCGCCGGCCACTGCGCCGGCCTCACCCTGACCGGGATCTTCGGGCAGATAAGGCGCCAGATGAGCACAGACGCCCAGCGGGCCGACGCCCGGCCCACCACCGCCATGGGGGATGGCAAAGGTCTTGTGCAGATTAAGGTGGGCGAGATCCGCACCCAGTTCGGTAAGACGGCCAAGCCCGGCCAGCGCATTGAAATTGGCGCCATCCAGATAGACCTGAGCCCCGACCTCATGTAATGCAGCGGTAATCGCGCGGATGTCGGCGTCAAACACCCCATAGGTCGAGGGATAGGTCAGCATCAGACAGGCGATCTTCGCGCCGTCACGTTCAAGAATCTGCAGCAGCGCCGTGCGATCGAGCCCACCGTCGGGGCGCATCGCCACCGGCACAAGTTCAAAACCCGCCTGGACAGCACTCGCGGCATTGGTGCCATGGGCTGAATCGGGAATCAGACAGTAGCGCCGAATCTCTTTGCGCGCCTCGTAGTAGCGCCGTATTGCCAGAAGACCGGCATACTCGCCCTGTGCCCCGGCGTTGGGCTGCAGCGAAAACCGGGCAAAGCCGGTCAGCTCACAGAGCATCGCAGCCAGTTCGTCCATCAGGCGATACAACCCTTGCACCTGAGCTTCGGGCTGCAGCGGATGAAGATCGTTCCAACCCGGATGCGTCATGGTATCCATGGCTGCACTCGGATTGAGTTTCATGGTGCATGACCCCAGCGGAATCATGCCCTGCGCCAGGGAGTAGTCACGCCGTTCGAGTCGCTTGAGATAGCGCTGCAATGCGGTTTCGCTGCGATAGCGGCTAAACACCGGGTGAGCCAAGAGCGCGTCCTGTCGCTGCAGCGCCGGGGGAATGGTAGAGGCTGTTTCCGTGCCGGTGGGCTCCGACTTGTTACCCAGAACGATGGCCTGCAGCAGCGCCAGCTCGGTTTGGGTGGTGCACTCGTCAAGGGTAATGCCGAGTGAACCGTCAGCGAAGTGGCGCAGGTTTACCCGCGCGGTCCTGGCTCGATCGGCGATCGCAGCGTTTGAGGCATGCGGCCGTATCACCAGGGTATCGAAAAATTCCTGATGCCAGAGCGGCACACCCGCCTTGGTAAAGACCCGGGCCAGCTGTACAGCGTGCATATGGATGCGCCGGGCTATGGCCGCAAGACCTTCACCCCCATGGTAGAGGGCATAACAGGCACTGAGGTTCGCCAGCAGAGCCTGGGCCGTACAGATGTTGGAGGTCGCCTGATGTCTGCGGATATGCTGCTCGCGGGTCTGCAGCGCCATGCGCAGCGCAGGTTGTCCCAGACGATCGCGACTGACCCCGATCAGGCGCCCTGGCAACAACCGGCGGAGTGGTTCCTGCAGGGCGAAGAACGCAGCATAGGGCCCGCCGTATCCCATGGGTACGCCAAGACGTTGTGCGCTACCCAGCACGATATCGGCCCCTTGACGCCCCGGCGGTGTACACAGACAGAGCGCCAGCGGATCGGTTGCGATAATCACCAGACAACCGGCCTGCTGCGCTTTTGCACTCCAGCCATCGACAGGATGGAGCGCCCCGCGCGTATCCGGTGTCTGTTGCAGGGCGCCGCTGAAGCGGGAAAAATCGCAGTCCGGGCCAATTTCTGCACATTCGAGTTCAACATCCAGACTGTAGGCGCGGGTCGCAACCACGGCGAGGATCTGCGGATGGCAGCGTGAATCGACAAGAAAACGGCGCCGCTGCGTACGATCGTGCCGTACGGCCAGTTGCAGGGCTTCAGCGGCGGCACTGGCCTCATCAAGCAGAGACGCGTTGGCCAGCGGCATTGCGGTCAGGTCGCATATCAGCTCCTGAAAAATCAGCAACCCTTCCAGTCGACCCTGGCTGATCTCGGCCTGATACGGCGTGTAACTGCTGTACCAGCCGGGATTTTCCAACAGGTTACGCCGAATGACCGAGGGCAGAATGCAGGGCGCATAGCCCTGGCCGATAAATGAGCGCCAGCGCTCGTTGGCAGACGCGAACCCTTCGAGCGCACGGCGAAGCTCTGCCTCATCGAGTGCCGGTGGCAGAGAGAACCTTGTCCCGGGGGCAATACAGTCCGGCAGGGTCTGGGCCAGCAGCTGATCCTCGCTGACGCCAAGACAGGCGAGCATCGTCTCACGCTCGACCTGATCCGGGCCTATATGGCGCTTGCTGAACTCGCTCATGGCTC